>JAGLOY010000072.1 GCA_023138735.1 Candidatus Aegiribacteria sp.
TGACGGCTGACTGGTACAGAATGTCCCCTGAACACCTTGCCAGGATATCATCCTCAATAGTTAACAGGGTAAACGGTATCAGCCGTGTAGTGTACGATATTTCATCAAAACCGCCCGGTACGATAGAGTGGGAGTAAGAGCAGCTTCTTCTGTTTCCGCAGGATAATCAGTCTGTCTGAAACACTAAGAGGGTGTTTAGAAGATTGTTTTGATTTCAGCCCAGGTTGATCTTTCCAATGCAGGTGGAGGGATATAGATCAGCTCGAACGCTGCATCGGTATCCCGAGCTGTCCACCAGTCTATTCCAAGACCGTCGAATCCCTGGACGCAGGGAGCAAGGAAACCAGGTGCGGACTCTACAAAGCCGTACTGACCGTAAGGATCAAACGCGTATGCCTTGCGGATCTCTACCCAATAGGTGACGTTGGCGTCGAAAACTACTATTGCTGGGAAGTCGTAGGTGCAAAGGAAGTTGTCAAGGTCGGCGACTTCGTCGTAATCTCCGACAGGGATCATCCAGCTCTGAATAGCTGAGGAATGCTGGGGGAGTGTAGGAGAGGTTCCAGTACCGTCATCTAAGTAGAGGTAGATCTCTACAGGAGCAACGATGGGGAAAGGCTCGGAAGAGTTCCAGTAACCGCCCCACCATTTGATCCTGTTGCAATTGGTTGATGTTGGGAACATGAAGTCATCCGCAACACCTGCATCGTAATCAGGATACATGTCGGTGAAGTACTGGGATCCCTGAGCACCACCTGTTTGAGGCTGTTCCCAGAGAATAACCTCAGCATCGCCTGACGACCAGGTTGTTTCACTGGTACCTTCTACGTCTGCTGTGACGCTGGCCATACTGAGTGATACGGCAAGTACAAGCAAGCAAAGGACAAGTTTCATAGTATATCTCCTTTCAAAGAATAAAGTTTCTGTTCACTATGCGTATACTAAATCTACAAGTGCCCCGAGAGCCATGTCAATGCTGAATCGGGCAGGACTTCAGGCTTGTGTTAATACTGAATCAGGGCGGACTTATCAACTTAGAGCATTGATCGGCTGCATGAACAAAAAAACCGGGAAGAGCAGTTGCTCTTCCCGGTAATGCTTAAGATCTGTCGCTGCTTAGAAGATTGTTTTGATATCAGCCCAGGTTGATCTTTCAAGTGCAATTTCATCGTCAAAGACAAGTTCGAACGCTGCATCTGTAGTTCCAGCAGTCCACCAGACTATGCCGAGACCATCAAATCCCTGAACGCAGGGTGAAAGGGCGACAGGCTCGGACTGGATCCAGCCGTACTGTCCCAGTGGATCGAACGGGAATGCCTTGCGGATCTCGAACCAGTACTTCTGTCCGGCATCGAAAACTACCCATGTGGGGAATTCGTACCTCATAACGAAGTTTGCTCCGTCTGCTACTTCGGTGTATCCGCCTGCAGGAATCATCCAGCTGGCAATGGCTGAAGTATGCTGAGGAAGTGTGGGAGCGTTTCCGGTACCATCATCAAGATAGAGGTAGATCTCTACAGGAGAATCGATGGGGCCGCCGCCGCCATTCCAGTAACCGCCCCACCAGCGAATCATGTTGATTGTGGTTGATACGGCGAACTCGAAATCGTCCGCAACACCTGAATCGTAAGTAGGATACATGTCAGGGAAATACTGCGATCCCATGGCGCTTCCAGTGGGAAGCTGAGTCCAGTATACGAATTCAGTGTCGATACCCTCCCATGTTGATCCGCCGCTAACTCCGCCGGTAGCCGAAGGCTGTCCGGCAATGCCGAGAGACACAGCAAGCACAAGTATAGAAAGTACAAGTTTCATAGTGTTCTCCTTTCAATTAGTGTAATATAGAAATGATCATACTTACGCATAACCTACAGGTATTCGGATTTATGTCAATGCTGAATCCGGGCTGCAGCAAGAGATTATTCAGTAGAAACTGGCGGAAATACTGCTCTGCAAGTAAGTTGAAGGGAATTACCACACTGGCTGTTCATACACCTGATTATTTGCGCATTGTACCGTCGGAAGAAGCGAGTCATAATAACAGTACAGCAACCCGGGGGTATTCATATGAGATTATTGATTTATCTTGTTTTCCTCTTCTCAATATCAGCGGTTAATGGAGGCTTTCCTGAGTGGTCTCCGACAGTGGGAGTAAAAGTCACCACACCACAGAAATTAAGTGTATCAATCGGCTTCAGCAGTATCCCCTGGAACAGTCTCTGGGGCGGTGACAGTGGTATGGTGTTCCGACTGGAACCAGGGCTTGCCGGTGGAAAGATTCATCTGGGAATAAGAAGCGCTTTCAGCATGGTACTCATTCCGATCACATCTGTTGATATTTGCGGCTCCCTCATGTACACATGGAATAATCCCTGGAGCGGTCTTCAGAATGATCAGACCTATGCCGGAGTAGAAGCACGTGGGGGATTCCACCTGTTTATACTCTCCGCAGGTATTTATCGTCACATATCAGGTGCCGATACCGATCATGACTGGGTCTTTTCCGGCGGTGTCGGGCTGGGGTTCTAGGTTCCGGTTATTTCATGTATTCCTTTGCCCAGAGCGGTCTTTCCGGTGTATCATCACCGGAAAGCATTTCCCTCCATGCTTCATCGGTCAATCTGTCCGACATGGGCCATGTGAATTCGTAATAGCTGAGCACCGGTCCAACAGCCGCCTCAACATTACCGTCAGGTCTTCTGTAAATAACAATGCAGTAGTCAAGGTCTCCCGAGGCTACTTCAAGCACAGAACCGCTGTTCTGATCCGTATGAACATCGGCGATAAGTGATGTTTCCAGGCCCTCTGTTGTGGAGGCACCCCAGGCTATGGCCGATTCCAGATTACCGGCGAAACCCTTGAGAAAATCCGCATCCTCAGAGGTTATTACGTCACCAGCAAGCTCTCTTTCAGCTATATCCTGAAGACGGGTCATAATGGAACATGCGTTTCTGAATCTTCCTTCGATACTGCTGTCAAGAACGCCATATTCACGAAGACCCCTCTGCGCCATCTGAAGTGTTGCATTTAGTTCAGCGTAGACTTCCGGTACAGGTTCAACGAATCCTGCGGAGGGTTCCGGCTCCTCAAAAGGTCCCGCAGCGCTCCCGCATTCCATGGTGTAACTCTGTTTTGCATAAAGGATTGTGTCATGCCTCAGCATTGCCCAGGATGCAAGGAAATTTGAAAGAGTGTGCCGTTCCCACGCATCTGTCCGCATGAAATCAGGATAACCTTCTCCTTTATCCTGCTGAAGAAGGTAAATGCAGTGGAGCCATGACATGTAAAGCGTTGCGTGCCAATTGGCGGGGCTGTACTCCTCTATCATTCCGCGCAGCGACTCCAGTGAATCCGCGTAGGATGCAAACTCGAAATCTCCGCGTTCTTCAAGGATAGAGATGGCAGCCTCACTGCCGAAGGCTGCAGCAATATCAAGACCACTGGGCATGAACCTGCGGTTTCCAGAGGGATTCGCTCCAACAGCCGGGAAAACGAGTTTTCCGAGGATTTCGCTGTCAGGCGTATACCTCTGACCAAGGAACCTGAAACCGGTGGTTTTCAGGAATGCTTCCTGCAGATCATTCGGATCGAATTCTCCCTGCTCATCAGGCATTGATATCAGCTCTCCTGTACCGCTGTATATGGCGGGACCTGCGAAATTGGAGTTTACATAATTCCTGAATAACCGGTAGAAATCCATACTCCAGATAAGCTGGCTGTCAGCAGTGGTGCCTGCGGTTTCCCGCGCGGCGCAAGCGTACTGCGGTACGGAAAGATCGTCTGCAAAACCGGCGAAGAAAGCTGTTATCTCATAGATCCGTCGCCATTTATCAAGAAGATGCTCTCCTTCATATTCGATTTCTGAGAGATCCGAAACGATATAGAGGGCGCTTGCTGTCATAACACGCGCATCTTCTTCTGAAACGATATATTCAACCATCTGTCCGTTGGGTTCTCCACCGTTCAGAATGAACGTAAGCCTGCCCAGCCACATCATCGCCTTGAAATAACGCTCAAGCCCGGGGCTGGATGTATAGTGTCCCCTTGGAACGTACTGGGAGTAATCTTCCCTGTATCCCATTACGGGACTGTCATCAAACCCGATATGTTCTTCAATAAGCTTTATTTCAGCGTTAACAGCTTCTGCAATGGACTGGTCTGGTGCGAATTCCGAATCGAGGAACGAAAGAGGTACGGCAAAGAATGCTGCATTCAGGTTGCAGCCCCTCTCAAAATTGCTTTCGTACAGACTCCTGCAGACGATTTCAAGATCATCGTAGAGGTAATTCTCTTCAACATCCTGGAGAATCTGGTCGAAGAAGATATGAAGCATGTGAAGAGGAATCCCGGCCGAAACATAAACCGGCTGACCCCAGGTTTCTATAAGTTCATACGCTCTGATTGGATTGTTAGTGACATAGAGCGGCTCGTATACGACAAAACCGTTCTCAAGCAGCACTTCTGGAATCCGCCCGATACCCGATACATTGATAACATCATCCAGATTGAACACATCCTCCGGGTTAACCGGTAACTCAAGAGAAGCCATATTCGGAAGTACGCTTGATTCCACTGACTCGAAGAATCGGTCAGCGAATGTTTCCACCACATTCACTTCTACCGGAAATCGCAATTCCTCGTCTTGAATATTGTCGTTTGAACCAAGCATGGTCTCTCCTTCGCTGCTGCAGCATTGAACAAGTAGAATCAGAATTAGTACCGGAAAAGCATATTTGTATTTCATGTCGAGCATCCCCTTTCAGTTATTTACGTCAGATACATATATTGACAATTATCTATTCCATAGCAATGAAATGGTATATTGATGAAAGTGGGTGTTTCATGAAACAGTGTTTTGCGATTCTTATTGCATCCGCAACTGCTGCAGTTGCTGGTAATGTATATGTATGCGACTATGACTACCAGGCCGATCTGCAGATATTCGTTGTGGATTACGAGTATCAGGCGGACATATCAGTGTTTGTAGTTGATTATGACTACCAGGCCGATGACGAAGATGCTCTATGGTATTTCGTGGATTACGAGTACCAGTCGGATATCGATATCTACTATGTCGATTATGAGTATCAGGCAGACCTCTGCGTTTATTTTGTAGAGTACGAATACCAGGCCGGCTGGGAGGGCGGAAGTAAATGGCAGCAGAGGCTTCATTAGAAAAGTACTCCGGTAACTGCTTAGCATAGCACAGATGAACCTTGCCATTTCGCTGACCCTTGCGATAGTTCCCGCTCTCATAATTGTCATATACTTATGCAGGAAAGACAGGGCGAAGCCGGAGCCCAAAGGGAGTATCATCAGAATATTCCTGCTGGGACTTCTATCAACATTACCGGCCATATTCATAGAACTTGGTGTCGACGAACTGAGGGTCTTACTGAATCCTTACTATCGGATTCTCTATCCCGTATTCAAAGCATTTATCGTAGCAGGGCTGGTCGAGGAAAGCCTGAAGCTTTTCATTGTTAAGAAGTATGCCTTCAGAAAGAAGTGCTTCGATGAAGTTATGGATGGAATTGTTTATACCGTGGTTGCCGGGATGGGCTTCGCATGTATGGAAAATGTCCTCTATGTCCTGGGAAGCGGCATAACGGTAGGCATTCTCAGAGCGTTCACTTCAATTCCAATGCACGCTTCAGTGTCGGTGATCATGGGCTACTGGATAGGAATGGCGAAATTCAGCAAGAACAGAGGATCGAGGTCTAAACTTATACTGAAGGGTTTCCTTCTTGCCGTGCTGTTCCATGGTCTTTACGACCTCTGCATATTCGCTATCCCCTTCTGGAGTGAATTCGTACTTATCGGCCTTCTGCCTGTTCTGGCATGGGCAATTATTCTGGCAAAGCGTAAAATCAAGACCGCTCTGCAAGAAGATGAGAAAGCTGGTAGAATCCCCCGGATCTTTTAATTTCAGGCGATATCGATTATATTTCCAGCACATGACAGGGCAGGGCCATTTCCGGCTTTGTCCCTTTCTTTTTCCATATGCAGGAGGTGATGAGAGTGAGCATCAGGAATGAACTTCAGGATTATGTCGGTATTTTAGCAGGTTCTATCCTGTTTGGAATGGCCTATTCGTGGTTTCTGTTTCCCTTCCGGATATCGCCTGGCGGAGTTGGCGGTCTGGCGCAGGTTCTGTACTACTGGACTGGCATTTCCGAAAGCATCTGGATGTTCGGTTTTAATGTACCTCTTTTCTTCTTAGGGTACCTGGTTGTCGGTAAGCAGTTCGGGGTAAGAAGCCTTGTGGGAATGCTCATGTCGAATTCCATGTGCTGGCTCTTTCAGCCTTCTCATCTCTCATTTCTTTCGAACTACGAAAATCTTGTGCATAACGTTGCCGGAGCGGGACAGCTGCCGCGGCTGGCGGTCTTTTTTACCGGTAACTCTGAAATGGATATGCTCCTGGCCTCAATAGCAGGCTCCGCTCTACTTGGCCTTGGTCTTGGACTGATTTTCAAATACCGGGGTTCCACGGGCGGAACTGATATCCCTGTGGCAATACTGAAAAAGTATACCGGAGTTTCGATTAGTACCGGTTACTGGATGGTCGAATCCCTGATAATCCTGGCGGTTGGCGTAGTATTCAGGAATCCGGTCATAGTAATATGGGCCTATCTTAACCTGTTCCTTACAAGCAGGATGACCGATTTCGCCGCTGAGGGTATGCCCTACGTAAAAGCGGTGATGATAGTTAGTGAGAAACCGGACGAAGTAAGGGATGCAATTTTCCAGAAGCTCAACAGAGGTGTAACTTTCCTCAAAGCGGAGGGGGGATACAGCAGGAGAGAGAAAGATGTTATCTACGTCTGCATTCATCGCAGGCAGGTTATGATGCTCAGGAGAATATTGAAGGGGATTGATCCGGATGCTTTCATGGTTCTGCATGATGCTTACGATGTAATGGGATACGGATTCAAGCAGAGAACTCTGACATACTGATATCTCGCTCTGGACATATAGAGCCGATCGGTGCAGAATGCAGTGTATCGAAGTCGCTAAGATGTTTTTCTGCTTAATCTATTGGAATCAGAAATGCTGATAGACACTCACTGCCATCTGTTCATGAAACCGCTTTGCGGGGATATCGGCGGTGTTCTTTGCAGGGCCGCGCAAAAAGGCGTTTCTGCGATTATCGTTCCCGCTGTAGAAACCAGCTCCTGGAGAAAAGTAGCTGAATTGTCAGAGTATCCAGCTGTTTATCCCGCACTTGGCCTTCATCCGTGGTGTGCCGACGAGAAGCTTGACACAGGTTTGCTTGGAAAACTTCTGCTTGAAACAGGTTCAGTTGCTGTGGGTGAAATAGGTCTTGATTTCAAGATCGAAGAGCCTGACAGGCATACACAGATTACCGTATTCCGCCTGCAGCTCGATCTTGCCTCCGAACTTGGCTTACCTGTGATCCTGCACTGCCGGGGAGCTTTCGATGAAATGTTGTCCATTCTTTCACAAAAGAAGTACGATGGAAGGATTTCGGGCGTAGTGCATGCCTTTTCAAGGGGGGCTGCACTGGCTGAGCGCTTCTTAAAGCTGGGTTATTTCATTGCATTCGGAGGAGCAGTGACAAGATCCCGGGCAAAGAGAGCAAGGAGTTCCGCAGCTGCGGTGCCCCTTCATAGAATCGTTCTTGAGACCGACTCTCCTTCCATTGGAATGGACGGGATCGACCCCGAACAGATGGAGCCGGCGCATGTTGCTCGAATCGCGGAATCTCTAGCGCTGCTTCGCGGAATCAGTTCAGAGGAAGTAACACGTGAAACCGCAAGAAATGCCAGGGAGCTTTTCAATATCGTAGAAGGCCGGTGAAACATGCAGATACAAAGAAGGTTTGACAGGGTCGTTGATTTCTTCGGCAGGGATTCATTTCTGGCTTTCCGCAGGGCGAATGTCGCGGTCATCGGCCTTGGCGGAGTTGGCTGCCATGCAGCTGCAGCACTCGCAAGAAGTGGTATCGGAATCCTCCGCCTTGTGGATTTTGACAAGCTTACAGAAACCTCTCTTAACAGAAATCCCATGGCCGGTCTTAGGGATTGCGGTAGTTACAAGGTTGATATTGTAGCTGATCAGATTCGTAGAACCTGCCCCGATACCCGGGTAGAAACCATTACGGAGTTCTTTCATTTGGACACCGCTGATTCGATTCTCAAACCATTCCCCGATGTTGTTATCGATGCCATCGACAGCCTTAACCCTAAAGCTGCACTGCTTGAGTACTGCGTTGAGGAAACGATACCTGTTTTCAGCAGTATGGGAGCCTCGGGAAGGAGAGATCCATCTCATCTCAGAAGAGATGACATATCCCAGACTAGATGCTGCCCGCTTGCAAAACAGCTCAGGAAGTACCTTCGTAAGCGCGGAATTACCAGCGGTATACCATGCGTGTATTCAACAGAGTCAGCCGGTGATTCTTCATTTCCTCCCGATATGAATGATCTGATTATTCAGAGAGGGAGGGTAAGAAATCGAATATCCAGCCTGATGATAATGCCCGGGATCTTTGGTTATGCTCTTGCAGGAATGGTGCTGGATCATTTAGCGACCGGAAAAGAAGAGCTTTAAAATGGCGGGAACGTGTGGGAATCGA
>JAGLOY010000073.1 GCA_023138735.1 Candidatus Aegiribacteria sp.
AGGAGGAATCTGTGGAAGTGGTTGAGGAAACTCCGGAAGCAGATGAAGAAGACGAAAAAAAGTAAGAGTTCGATACAAGAATGCGGAAGGGAGGATGACTCCCTTCCGCAGTTTCGGAATAGAATGATACCCCACAGGATATATGGCCATACTCTTGGCTGCAGACTGAACGCCTATGAGACCGAGGCAATCCTGGAGGAATTCAGACGAAGATGCGGAGCGGAAAGGGTTTCAGACCCGGATGACGCTTCTATCATACTTGTGAACTCCTGTGCTGTGACTGGAAGAAGCACCGCAAGATCCAGAAAATCCGTGCGGAGCTTCTGCAGAAGGCCAGGTATCGCAGTTATCGTAACGGGATGTGTTGCTGAAGTAATGCCTGAGGAGTTCGATGGTCAGGATGTGATTCTCCTGCCCAATACAGCGAAGAAAGATCTTGTAGGCATAGTTGCGGACAGGCTGGATATACCTCTTACCAGCGGGTCTTTCATGGAAACTGAACCGGCCGGAGCAATATTTCCAGTCAATGCACCTATGATAATATCAAGGACAAGGGCTTTTCTGAAGATTCAGGATGGTTGTGACAACCACTGCACTTACTGCATTGTTCCGGCAGCTCGCGGACCATCACGAAGTCAGCCTAAGGAGCTGGTTCTAGAACAGGCCGAGAGCCTTGCATCTGCAGGATATCTGGAGATCCTTCTTACAGGTGTGGACCTTGTGAGGTACGGCAAAGACCTCTATGACGATGAATACGGTCTTGTTCATCTTGTACGTGACCTTCTTGAGAGGGGCGGATTCAGGATACGTTTGAGTTCCATGGAACCGATCGGTCTTTCAACAGATATCCTTGAAGGCCTGGCTTATCCTGGTGTCTGCAGGCATCTGCATATACCTGTCCAGAGTGGATCTGAAAGAATACTGGAGAAAATGGGACGGATGTATTCAGGCGATGACATCACCAAGCTCTTTGACAGGAGTATGGAACTGTTCCCCGGTATCGGTATCGGAGCGGATGTGATAGTGGGCTTCCCCGGAGAAACGGAAAAGGACTTCAGTAAGACCGTTGAACTTATCTCGCATCCTGCAGTTGCGTATCTTCACGTTTTCCCGTTTTCAGCCAGACCGGGCACTCCTGCAGCATCGATGCATTCCGAGATGATCCATACCGAAACGGTAACTGAAAGAGCGCAATATCTCCGTTCACTGTCAAAAGAGAAGAGAAAGCGTTTCAGAACGTCCCAGATAGGAACAGATGCTCTTGTACTCGTGGAGTCAAGGACAGAAGGGGATTCCGGCAGATTGATCGGTATGACTGATAACTATATACCCGTTATAAGTCCCCCTGGCAGCAGGGAAGGGGAACTGGTGAAAATGACACTTAAGGAGATTGACATCTGCTGGGATGTCAGATAATACGATGGTACCTGATAATGGATATCTTGTTGGGATCACCGGGAACAGCGGCTGTGGGCAGAGTACTGCCGCAGGCTTCGTTGCAGATCAGTGTGACGGTGTATGCTCGCTGGACGCGGTAGGCCACAGACTTCTCACAAAGCATTACGTTCTTCGGGAGCTGGCGGATGGATTTTCAAGAAGCGGCCTGCTTTCGATGAATGAAGATGAGATTCGCTCGGAACTTGGAAGCATAGTATTCGATGATGCGCAGAAGATGGCCGTACTGAATTCAATACTGCATCCCCGGATGATCAGATGGGCTTCGATTTCCGCTGCACTTATGGGAAACAGCAGAGGGATACGGGTTCTTGAAGGAGCCCTTATCTACGAACTGGAGATAGACAGACATCTCGATTGCATTATCGTTATCGAAGATACAGCTGACCGATGCGCGACACGTCTTGCTGCACGTGATGATATTTCCGAAGAATATGCATTGAAAAGATGGAAGAGACAGTTGCCCATTAATACAAAGGTATCCAGAGCAGACTATGTAGTCCGGAATTCGAAGGGTCCGGATTACATGAAGCAGCAGATTCTTAATATATTCGTTGGTATTGAAAAGAGATTACTCACTTAAATCGGGAGAGAATATGGCGCACAAAACCAGAAAGAAGCTTACAAAGTCCGAACTTAAGAAGGATCCCGTCAATGATGCCCTGATGAACTCGATGTATTTCCTGCAGCATCATATGAAGCAATTCATTATGGGCGGAATTGCGTTAGTTGTTGCGGTCCTTGTCGTTCAGTCGCTATCCGGTAACGCTGATAGACAGGCCAATGAATCCCTTGCTCAGTATTACCTTGCAGGTCAGATGTACAGTATGGGGATGGAGAATCTCCGGTACGGTGATATAGAAACCTCCGTAGGGCAGCTTCAGGGTGCTCAGCAGATAGCTAGAAACAACTATAGGACATATCCGGGAAGGGAATCCGGCAGGCGTTCAGCAATACTTGCTGCCAAGATCGGGATAATATTCGGTATGCACAGCGAAGTTATTCCTGAGCTTCAGGATTTCATCGCCACCGACCCAGGTACTGATCTTGAGAATTCCGCCAGTCTGCACCTCGCAATAGCACTTGAGAATAGAGGCGGCGCAAACGATCTGTTAAATGCACAGGCTCTTTACAGAGGTATTCTCGAAAACACACCAGAGCATTCACAGCTCGCATTGGAGTCATATTCGGGACTCTCCAGAGTACTTTTCACGCTTGAAGATTACGAAGCCTCCAGAGAGAACCTGGATGCGGCACTTGTTATATCAGAGGATACTACGGATTTTGTATCCTACCAGATAGCACGCCTTGATATGGTATTGAATTAGAGCATCTCCACCAGCAGTGCGAGCCAATATAGAAAGTAACTTGTTATATAAATGTAACAACCAGATTCTGTAGCACAAAGTTCTTCCCAATTAAGATGGTCTTATATGGCTTCAAGTCTTTGTATTCATTCAAATCGTACTTCATGAATATTGAACCTCCCTGATATATAGACTCTGTATATCCACTGATTTTACATGCTTTAGTATACATTTGTTTATCTTTCATATCAAACTCGATATTTCTAGTGACTATTGACTTCACATCACCTGAATTAATAGTGTTAGTAATTAGAATATTTGAAAGGAAATGTAGACTCTACATAATCATTGTTGACGAGGAGGAAACGTCGTCGACTTGAGTACAAAAGAACAAAACGGAAATCGGGTCCATCGGGCAATAGAAGCCCGCCGC
>JAGLOY010000074.1 GCA_023138735.1 Candidatus Aegiribacteria sp.
GCGACAAAACCTAACAACGGCTTGCAGGCGGACAGCGGCTTCGCCGCTCAGCCAATTGCGCGACAAGCAGAATGTGCATCAGCCTGCAATTGTCATTTGCCTGTTCCGCCGCTGCCGCTGAAGCCAAATATGTTGAATCCTTGTATGCACTGATTGCCAGATACTTCCCATTTCGCGCGAAGGTAACGCTGCCGATTGCCCATGGAGGTTCGATAGTGTACTCACGGTAGGTTTCCCAGGGCTCGTCAAACACAAGCACTCGGTTATCACCAACAAGAATCAGCCGCAGCCTCTCTCCATCATCGGTATCCATGAAGAATGCCTGGGCTGCTTGCACATCATCCACGTACTCCAGCGGATCGAATTCTAGTTCGGTTATAACTTCGTAACCGGGTGCAACCCATTCACCATCGGTATTATCTATGGGAGTCAGGTCTAAAGTGCCGATGACCGGCACGGTGAGTATTACAGCCATTATCTTCAGAACAAACGATATTTGAAACAAGATCACATACTGGTTTAGTGGTATGTACCTGATATTGGAAAATGCCCCTATCGGTGGATTAAACAAAAAATTGCCGCAGGCTGTTACACCTACGGCAAAATTTTGGTAGCGGGGACGGTATTTGGAGTCGATGCGAACCATATTCCCATTATTACTTCACATTGGGCTTACATACCAGCAAAACAGGGAGCTAGAAAGATGAAGCGGATAGGGATACTGCAATAGACGAATTGGAACTTATTCTTCAGGAAGAGAGAAAGGGAGCCTAGCTACGTGATATGTGTACCTTCTGGATGTTCTATCGTTATGCTCTGCAATAGTATCAAACCCCACCACCTCGAGGCACTCCACCTAAGGCAATTCGAAATGCTCCAATTCCTCCTGAAGTGCAGAAAGCTGTAAATGCTGTTTTATGCGGTACATAAAGACCAGTTTCCCAAATGGTATCGGGAAGATGACTTTGCCTCTGAAACCCATGAACACATTGATTAGGGAAGGGTTAAGTCGCACAGTTCTTGTGGCAACTCCGAATCCCCTGTCCAGATTGATTATGCTGTTTACACTGCCATCCTTCATGAGCATGAAGGTAACATCCTCAGTGAATCTTATGCTGGTATCATCAAAGGAATGAGTCAGTCGTTCTTCAAGAGTGAACGGGAATCTCTTCTTTTCAAGTTCCGATTCAAGGACGAGAGCAAGATCCAGATTATCGATACCCAGCTCATCGGGAAGTTCCCTGTCGATCTCTAGCCTTACTCTGTCCATGTGAAGAGAGTAAGTGAACAATGGGTCTCCGATGTAAGAGACCATACGGATTGAACGCTGGTCGAATTCTTCGTTGCGACTGTTGTTAGTGCAAGCGATGTTCAGGATGCAGGCGAAGCAGCCTTCACAAAGCTCCGGATCCACATCGAATCCTCCGGGATGTGTTACAGCTCCATATGGGCAGAGCTCCTGGAAGTTCAACCCTGTAGGCATATTTATGTCTTTGCAGTTTCCGCAGCATGGACCGTTAATGGCGACCCTTCTGAGTTTCCGATTCCTACACTTGCGCGAGTACTTCTCGTCACCCACGAAGCACTCCCAGCAGATTACCTCGCCCCCATTAACAAAAACCTCTCGACCATCCGGCAGGACTTCAGTGCCATCTATCACATATGACTGACCTCTGCAGAGATCGATATCGACGTAGCATGCGCCTTCATCATCAAACTTTATGGCTCCATACGGGCATTCCACAGCGCAGGTTGAACACTGCATGGTTAGACGGCAAACGTATACCGCATAATACCTGACTACGCTTAGAAGTTCATCCTTTAAGGGATTGATCTTCATGCACTTCTCACTGTTACCGTTCTTTTCGCCACAATCGCAGGTGTTACCTATCTCTCTGTTGATGATCAAATCCTCAGGATCAAGCTTTTGCAAGACACCGTACTCGCCGTAATACTCCCTCACTGGAAACAGCATCATGAGCACGTCGCTCTCAGCGTCATCTGGAAGCGTGACAAGTATTTCATTCTTCTTCGAATTGTATTTTGCTTGAAGAAGTGCGGGTTCACCGGCGATATTGAACAAGGCGCTGATTGAATGATCTTCAAGCATTTTCCTGCGCTTGATCAGCTTACCTTTCCAGAGGTCTACATCTGGAAACAGCAATCCCCTTACATCTATACGGATCGTACTTCCCCTTTTTACATGCTTCGGTCCCTTATATGAGAGTTCAGGAAGCTTGATACTCTCAATCAGATTCTCCCGCATTACAGTATAGTTTTCCAGGATGTTCTTCTGCTTCAGACCGGCAATCCCGCCGGTGGTGGTCTTCTTCGATTTCTTCTTCACATTCTTCATTTCCCCACCTCACTTTGAGCAATAGGAAACTGGATTTCACTCCTCTCATTAACTGTACAGTGACAATGCTTCATGACCCGCATTTTTCATCCAATTTCATCGATCTCGGCTGTGGATTGCAGAATACTAGAGCGGAACCGACCGGTCAAGCAGGGATGAAGCCCAAGAATGTTTCAAGACCATGCTCCAAAGGTATACCTATCCTCCTGGAGTTGAGAGACCCGATTCACCCAACCTCGATTTCGGGAACATCATCTCGCCAGGGAACGTAGTTGCAGAAGGTTCACAGACGAGTTCCAGGGATTGTGGTGGAGGTCTGGGGTCTTTCAAAGATCAAGGTGTTTCAGAATACGCCTGATCACCAACGGATCTTCGATCTGGGATTCAAGCAGTTGACAGCATCAAAGAAAGAGGGGACACCAAAAGGTATCCCCTTTTTCTTGGTAGCGGGGACCGAGCTTCGTTTGAACCACATTTTAATGTGGATCAGGGGATTCAAGGATATCGAGAAGGGCTGTAACTGACGAATACTGAACATGTTACCTCGGACTCGACTTCCGTTTCGTACACCGCCCCAATGACATTAAGCCAATTTTATTTCAGAAATCAAGGAATTCGAACTGTCACTGGCAGACAGTATGGCTGGACGTGGGAAATACACTTTCCTACTATTCACTGAATGATGGAACAATCTTAAGATTCATTGCTATAGAAGTTGAAATCTACTATCAGCCCATCTTATTTCAGAACATCACCTTACTATTTCATGGAGGTTTTCAGATGTTTTTACTTCTCCCTTTCCTGATTCTAATTCCAGTGATTACAGCCGCTGCTGATTACCCGCCTGCACCGCCTGGAGAAGTTATTGATGACTATTTTGGAACGGCTGTCCCAGATCCCTACAGGTGGCTTGAGAATGTTGATTCCGAGCAGACAATGGAATGGATTGAAGGACAAAATCGTGTTTGGAGCGAATTTCTTGACAATATTCCAGTTCGGGACTCGATACGTACGAGACTTGAGGAACTGTACGATTACGAACGGCTTTCCATGCCGGCTAAAATGGGAGAGAGATATTTCTATTTCTTGAACGACGGGTTGCAGGAACATTCGGTTTTATACACAGCCTGGAGTATGGATGAGGAACCTTCCGTACTCATCGATCCTAACTCTTTCATGAATGACCGCCTATCACTTACCGGATGCAGGATAACGGATGATGGAAATCTAATGGCCTGGTCAGTAAGTGAAAGTGGGTCGGACTGGAAAACTGTCTATTTTATGGATATCAATACCGGTGAGGCACTTGAAGACACTCTTACATGGCTGAAAGGGCGTGTCACCTGGGATAATAACAACACAGGTGTTTATTACAGCGTCTATGATGTGCCTGAGGCTGGTCAGGAATATACACAGCAGAACAGGAACATTAGGGTGATGTATCACAGACTGGGAACTCAACAGGAGCAGGACAGTCTGATATACTATAGACCGGACAAGCCAAACTGGAAGATAGGTGCCAAGCTCACCGAGGATGGTAACTACCTTATGATCCAGGTTTACGATGTTGATATATCCAGCCGAAATGCCATGTTTTACATTGATATGACTTCACCGGAGAGAAACGTTGTGGAATTGCTTGACGAATTTAATGCAAGCTATAGTCTGATAGGCAACATCGGAGATGAATTCTATTTCCTGACAAATCTGGATGCTCCATACATGAGAGTAATAAAAATAGACCTGGAGGCTCCGGAAAGGGAGAACTGGGTGGAAATAATCCCCGAGACTGAAGAAGTACTTAAGACAGCGTCTATTTTGAACAACAGCAGAACGATAGTGCTGAAGTATAGCTGGGAGGGGCGTGAAAAAATATATCTGTGTGATATGCATGGAAATCTGCAGAGTGAGGTTGCCTTGCCCGGTGAAGGGACTATACGGGGGTTTGGAGGTTATCAGTCGGATACTGAAACGTATTACACTTTTTCCTCTTTTTTACATCCGGGAGAAGTATACAGATACGATTTTCAGACCGGTGAGAGTACTCTGTTGTGGAGACCGGATATTGATGCTGACATCTCTCAGTACCTGGAAAAGCAGGTCTTCTATGAGAGCTTTGACGGGACTCAAGTGCCTATGTTCATCATTTATCACGAAGGCACTGAGCTGGATGGATCTAATCCCGTTCTTCTAGAAGGATATGGAGGTTTCGGTATATCAATGAGATCATTCTTCCGCTCATCCTTGCTTCCCTGGCTTGAAATGGGAGGGATCTATGCTCTTCCATGTCTTCGTGGCGGAGAGGAGTATGGGGAAGAATGGCATCTGGCGGGTATCATGGAGAATCGACCTGTAGTGTTCAAGGACTTCATAGCGGCAGCTGAGTACCTTATCGAAGAGGGTTATACATCAACAGAAAAACTAGCAATTTCGGGTAGTTCCAATGGAGGAACCCTGGTTGCCGCTGCACTCAATATGCGACCGGACCTGTTCGGGGCTGCATATCCCGCAATGGGTGTTATGGACCTCATGCGTTTTCATCTGTTCACAATTGGTTGGTCCTGGGTATCAGAATACGGTGATCCCGAAGATCCTGATGATGTGGAATTCCTGCTGGATTATTCACCTTATCACAACATTCAGGAAGGGATTGAATACCCGCCGGTTCTGATATTTACTGCTGATCATGATGACAGAGTGGTTCCAGGGCACAGTTTCAAATATGGTGCCAGACTCCAAGCGGCTCAGGGGGGAGATGCCCCAATATTGATGTCAATCATTTCCAGAGCAGGGCATGGAGGTGCAGTAGGACTCTCGGAAGCGCTGGACAAAACTGCTGACCGATACGCCTTTTTCTGGCAGGTTCTTGAAATGTGATCTGCTGGGGCGAAACGTATTCAGGATTCAGGGAGAATGTGCATAACTAAAATGCCACGGCTTCTCGAAAGAAGCCGTGGCACATGGTAGCGGGGACGGTATATGCACCCGATTGGTACACAATTCCGACAGTATCCGTACACTGGATTTACATGGGAGTAAAACAGGGAGCTAAGAAGATAAAGCGGATAGGGATAATGCGATAGATGATTTCTCTCATTCACCTCACTCCCCGAGGAGAGAAAGCAATAAGCAATTGGGCACTTCTGATCTACCACAAGGGATCTAAGTGATTGTAGCGCGCAGTGGATCCTTTTCCTCCATTTCATCAATGGCAGTAGTTCACTCAAATCCTTGAGTAACAAATAACCACGTACATCAGCTGAAACAGAATTTGGTACGGCTCTACATCATAAAAGGGAACACCCAAGGTGAAAACTAATCCAGAATTTATCCAACCTCTATTTCCGAGACATCATCTCGCCAGTGAAGTAAACCGATCAGGCAGTTTTCCTTGGTCTGAGCAGGGAAGCCCATCAACCGGGATCATTCACAACCGGATAGATACTCATTTATCTTTCAAACTGGTAGCTGACAGAATAGTTTATGGGTTCTTCTTTTAGTTATATTCACAGAAGTTCTTGGAGGTATTCATGGTAGATTTACTGTTGCTGTTTATCGTCATGTTAGGATTCGAATCATGCCTTGCAGAATCTTCCGTGCAGACAGACTGGTCGGGGGGCCCCGGGACGCCAGGTCCTGTAACCACCTGGTCAACCGACTTCAACTATGATACGTCTACAAGATGGTACGACACTTCATCATCGGTGGAAATCGACCATGGTCTCATGCACACTATCGATTACAGTTTCCTGGATGTTTCGTCCGTCTACGCAATGGACATCAACAATGATGGCTACAATGATGTGCTGGGAACAGCCTGGTTGGATGATGACATCACCTGGTGGCAGAATGCAGATGGTTCGGGAACATCATGGGTAGAGCATACCATCGATGGTGAGTTCAACGGAGCTGAGTCCGCCTATGCTGAGGATATCAACGGCGATGGCTACATAGATGTGCTGGGGGCAGCCAGTAGGGATGATGACATCACCTGGTGGCAGAATACCGATGGTGCTGGAACTTCCTGGATAGAGCATACGATCGACGGCGACTTCAATAACGCATATTGCGTCTGTTCGGATGACTTCGATGGTGATGGCTATATGGACGTACTGGGGGCGGCCAGATACTCCGGTGCCATATCATGGTGGAAGAATATTGACGGTTCTGGAACGTCATGGACTGAACATTCGATAGATGCAAGCTATGATTATGTGTGTTCAGTCGTCTCGGAGGACGTTGACAATGATGGCGACATGGATGTTATGGCGGCGCTTTATTACCCGGGTCTCATGATCTGGTGGGAGAATGTTGACGGCTCTGGCACATCCTGGACGGAGCATTTGATCGACGGGGACTTCGATGGCGCTCGCTGCATCTACTCTCAAGACGTCGATAATGATGGCGACATGGATGTGCTGGGAGCGGCAGTCTTCGATTACGACATTACATGGTGGGAAAATGTCGACGGCTCAGGCACATCATGGATAGAGCACGTTATAGATGGTGATTTCATAGGAGCAAAGTCGGTCTTCTGCGAAGACCTGGATAATGACGGAGACATGGACGTAGTGGGTACGGCTGTCCCTCCCTTTGATGTATCTTGGTGGGAAAATATTGACGGTCAGGGAACTTCGTGGGTAGAACACACCGTTTACGGAAGCTTCAGTGGTGCCTGCTGCATATACTCTGAGGACATAAATGGTGATGGATTCATGGACATTCTTGGCGGGGCTGAGTACGCAGATGATATCGCCTGGTGGGATCTCAGGAGTTATCCTCCCGAAGGATCCCTCGAGTCAAGCATTCTGGACACCGGCTGTTCTCCATCTCCACAGTGTGCCTCGATTTTCTGGACAAGCACTCAACCTGCAGGAACGGACCTCTACCTTCAGTATAAATCCTCTGACGACGCCGCCGATATGGGAGTATGGTCAGCTCCAGTATACGATCCGTGTCTTTTGAGCGGCCTGTTGAATAGGTACTTTCTTTACAGGTTCGTTCTGGAAACCTCTGATCCGGATACAACGCCTGCTGTCCATGATGTAACATTGTCCTGGGACGCAGTGAGTATCATGGAGAGTTCCCGGATGGTCCCTTCCGGAATTGTACTGCTCCCGATAGTTCCAAATCCAGTGACTGGATCTCTGCAAGTGCGGTTTTCCCTGAACGAGACGTCTGCTGTTGACATCTCTGTTTTCGACATTTCTGGTCGACTTCTTAGAAAGACAACCGATGTATACGACGAGGGGAGCCACACAGTACTTGTTAATGATCTTGATCCGGGAGCTTACCTCATGAGGATGTCTTCGAGACGTTTTACGGGAACAATACGTTTTGTAGTGATACACTAGCCTGGATAACGGAATCTACCGGTAAATTGCTTTCCTGGACTGTAAAGCAATAGGAAAATGGATTTTTTCACAGCCCCATTTCCAGTTCCAAGAGCAGTCCATTCATCCCAACAGTCTTCAATTTCTAATTAAAACTAACCATACTGACTGAAACATGCTCAGGCAAGGATGTTTTACCACCGATTTTCACTGGAAGCACCTCATCAAGACGCACTACTCCTCTGAAGACGGAACGGTGAAAACTTATCCAGAATTTATCCGATCTCTATTTCCGGTACATCATCTTGCCACAGAATGTAATCCGCATCGGGTTCACATACCATTTCCAGCGGCTCAGGCGGGAGATGGCCCCATATTGATGTCAACCACTTCCAGAGCAGGACATGGAGGTGTAGTAGACCTCTCGGAAGCTCTGGCCAAAACTGCTGACCGCTACGCCTTTTCTGGCAGGTTCTTGAAATGGGATTTGCTGGGGCGAAACGTATTCAGGATTCAGGGAGAATGTGCATAGCTAAAATGCCACGGCTTCTCGAAAGAAGCCGTGGCACATGGTAGCGGGGACGGTATATGGAACCGATGCGAACAACATATCCCTTACAACCTCACATTGGGTCTACATACCAGCAAAGCAGGGAGCTAGGAGGATGAAGCGGATAGGGGTGCTGTAATATGCATATTTAGAACCTTCATGCAAGAGAATGAATGTGGGAAGCTTACATGATAGTATGTAACAGATGGGGGACAGTTTGAAGGAGGTTGCGGTGGAGGTCTGGAGCCTTCCCACCCTCCTCCAGAGTCTCTGGGACTGTTCTGTGAATCCAACGTGAATTTCGTTCCATGGAAGGATGATGTGCCAAGGATAGAGGAGAGGTACATCTTGATATAGAGCTACGCGAGCATATCTTCCTTCTTCATGTTGACGTGGGGTGGTTTCTTGCAGTATGCTCAGCTTCAGAACATAAAAAAGGGGCACTTTGCTTCATTCCGTAACGGATGAGATGTATTGGAAGATGCTGCAGGAATTAAAGATAATCCAAATCCCTTAGCCGTATTCTTAATGATAGAAGAAAGTAATTGAGCAATTCGTACCGGATGCAGTACAAAAAAGATAGTTTTATGATTTAACGATAATCAGAGAAGCATACGTCTGCTTTGATAGCATGTTTTCAAGCAGGATTATTATGTTAAAGAAGACTCTTGAGCAATGCTTCAAGGTGAGCATAAGTTAGGACTGATACTCAAGCATGTAGATACTTGCAGGAGAATTGGATGTAACGCTTTCTGGATCTTGGTGACAAATGCTATCAAGAGTTGAGAAACTTACGGAGTTCGGGCCAATTTGCATTTCACAGTAAATGAAAAGGTTATAAGAGACTAGTACTACTCTAGATTGTTTGGGGGGGAATGAAACGGTTGAATCTGAGTAAGTATTCAGACTTGTTCTCCGGATATACCGAGCTTCGAGTTCAGGAGAACCGTATCAATAGTATTTCCATGTTGGATGGAATCATAATTGGAAACAGCAGAACCTCCGCTAGCGGGATTTCCGCCAGGAGTTACACGAGCGGTTCATGGGGCTTCGCTTCCAGTCCAGAGATCAATACAAACGCTATCAAATATGTGATCAGAACAGCATCAAACAATGCTTTATTTCTTTGCAGACATGAGGGCAGGCGAGAAGCTGATTTACCTGTTTCTTCCGCCAGTGGTGAATGGGATTTCACTACAAAGAAACCGGTTGCTTCACAGATGGATAGGATCGATTTCGTTAAGAATATCGACAGCTACATCAATGATAAATTCATTAAGCTTGCTTCCAGAACCGTTTTGCTTAAAGAATTGGACATGGAGAAGCAACTGCTGACATCCACCGGATCAATGGCATTTTCAATGACACCAAGGAGCCTAATTTATGTGATTCTCACAGTTGATACAGAATCCGGTCAGGTGCAGTTATCTGAAACTTTTGGGAATCTTGGACAGTTTGAGGATGTTTTTGTAGAACCTTCGCATTACCATCAAAGGCTTGATAAGCTTTATGAACGCATTCTCAGGAAAGCCGAAGGAGTTTTTCCCAGAGCTGGTATCAGCCAGTGCATTCTGGATCCGAATCTTGCGGGTATTCTTGCCCATGAGGCCATAGGGCATACAACGGAGGCGGACATAGTCCAAGGTGGATCCATCGCTGCGGACTATATGAACCAGATGGTAGCAAGTCCCCTTATCACCCTAGTTGATTTCGCGAACACCGCCCTGGGAAAAACATGCCCTGTACCTATATACATTGACGACGAGGGAACAGCTGCAAGAGATGTGACTGTCATCGAGGATGGCGTGCTGAAAAGCTACATGCACAACAAGGAATCAGCACTTGAATTCAAAACAGATCTCACCGGTAATGCCCGGGCCTATAGATTCAGCGATGAGCCTTTTATCAGAATGAGAAACACAGCAATTCTTCCCGGTAAGAATCACCTCAGCGAAATGATAGAATCTGTGGAAGATGGCTACTATCTTATCCAATCCAGCAATGGTCAGGCTGATTCCACAAGTGAGTTCATGCTTGGTGTGGTTATGGGATACGAAATAAAGAACGGCAAACTTGGTCGCGCTCTTAAGGATACTACCATTTCTGGTGTAGCATTCGATATGCTGAAAACTGTAACAGCTGTGTCCAATGATATGTCCTGGAACTGCGCTGGAATGTGCGGCAAGAAACAACCTATACCTGTTGCAATGGGTGGTCCTGCCATTAAATGCATGATAAACATAGGTGGTTCAAAATAACTGATAAAAGCAAAGTCTCAGAGTCTTGCGTAAATGCCCTTATTGAAGCTGGTATTGAGAAAGCATCCACTACTCTTATTCTAACACGGAAGCACGAACTTAATGTTGAAAGTGGAAGAATATCTCTGCTTCGCACCACAGATGACGTGGAGCTTCATATGATGGGCATCACGGATCAGAGAATGGGTACTACCTCAATAAACAAGACTGATTCATTTTCCATAGGCAAAGCTATTAGTGAACTTGAAGTACTCATTGATTCAAGTGACTCTGATCCTGCCAATGAAATCGCAGAAAAACAACCTCAGGAGAGCTTTAGTAGAGGTCCGGAGAAACCAGATGTATTTCTGATGTACTCAAGAATGAAAGTGTTTCTGGAGTTGTGCAAAGCAGAATACCCTACTCTGATCTTTGAACAGGTAATCCTTAATCATACCGTAAAGCATAGATGGTATAGTAATTCAAATGGAGTTTATTTTAAATCGTTAAGGGGCGGTTACGACTTTCTAGTAATGTTCACCAGCAAAGAAGGAATAAACACATCCTCTTTCAATTATGTGAGTGTATCCACTGAGAACCTTTCTAGCGATCTTCACGAGTTCGAAACTGTTAAAAGAACTATAAAGCAATCATTGGAACAGACTGTAACAGAGAATTTGACGGGAAGCTTTATTGGTGACGTGATAGTAACACCTGAGTGCATGGAGGATTTTGTTTCCATCATCACCGGTTACTTGAGAGACTATCATTTGATGGATGGAACTTCTATTTTTAAGGATTCTCTAGGTAAAATCATCGCCAACGAAAGATTATCGCTTCACTCCAAACCAGTTTCGGATAAACTTGCAGTTGGTTACTTCTTCACAGAAGATGGATATAAAGCAGAAAACAGTACTTTGATTGACAAAGGTGTTCTCAATTCCTTCCTGTTGAGCCTTTACGGCTCAAGGAAGACCGGTAAAGAAAAGGCTCTGAACATGGGATATTGCTATGTGATCGACTCTGGTGCTTTCCCTTTGGATGAGATGGTTAAATCGATTGAAAAAGGGATACTTCTCTGCCGCTTTTCCGGGGGATATCCCAGCAGCAACGGTGACTTATCCGGAGTGGCCAAGAATAGTTACTACATTGAGAACGGTGAGATCAAATATCCAATATCCGAGACAATGATTGCCGGAAACCTACGGGACATGTTGGAAAGTATCAAGCATATTTCGATGGAGAGGGTTAACAATGGTGACTCCATTATCCCATGGATAACCTTTAGCGGAATAACCATTTCCGGGAAATAGTATAGCCGTCCATTGTATTTGGTTCTTCCGAAATTTGCGTACATAGCATGAGTGATTGAGAGTAGTCATGACACTATATCTCAATGATGAAGAATCACTCAAACCATTGATGGAGCACCATGTTCTCAAAGCAACTATACCGCAATCAAGAGCTGAAGGGTGAAAAGTACCTTCGAACGAAATGTGCAACTGGCAATACTATATATTACAGAGCGATATCTCCGGACTACATCAAGTGCTCAAATTGCAATTCAATCAAGGTAATGCGCCATGGCGGAGTAATGCACAAACCGTTTAATCTTTACAGCAATACCGCTCAATCCTTACAGTCCGTAAACCTGAGTTATCTTTTACAAATTCAACTCCGAGTTTCCAGTTCATTTATGAATGCAAATTACCACTTCAGCGACGTTCTCTTTTAATCTTTTTCTTTGGTTTCAGAACGTTTATTAGTTGTCTCTCGAATTCAGGAGATTTTGCCTGATTCAAATCAAATCATTTATCTTTAAGCATTCAACCTTTCAGGCAACAGTTAAGTAAAACAAAAGGGATGGTAGTGTGAAAACAAATATTAGTTTTATGATATTGCTGCTCATAACAAGTGCTGGTTATTCCCAGAGAACTGTACAGGCTGTACAAATTGATGAAGCACCTGAAATTGACGGCAGACCAGATGAAGACATTTGGCAACTCGCAATTCCAGTGAATGTGGATTTCATTCAGCATAGACCGGACTGTGGAGAAATCATGTCAGAACACACTGAAATCAGGCTACTGTATGATGACAGGACACTCTATGTCGCATTCACCATGCATGACAGCCATCCAGAAGAATTCATAAGAAGTGTTACTCCTAGGGATTTTGATTCCTCAAGTGAATGCATCGGTATCTGGCTGGATACGTTTAACGACAATAACAATGCCTACTTCTTTTTCACGAATATCGAGAACGTCCAACAGGACGGAAGATTATGCGAGGTGGCCGGATTGGATTCAGACTGGGATGCTGTGTGGGAAAGCGCCACTGCTTCGTCCGATTCGGGTTGGTCCGCGGAGTATGCAATTCCCTTTGCAATCCTGCGCTACTCTGATGACATTGAACAAGTCTGGGGTGTTAATTTCAAAAGGAGTATCGCACGCACTAATGAAAGCGCTTTCCTTTTCAGGATGGGTGATGATGGTTGTATAAATATAAGAGATTTCGGTGAACTTCATGGACTGAACAACCTTCCTGACAATCAACGGATTGAGCTCAGGCCATATGGAGCTGGAAGGATTCAATACTTACCTGATTCTGAAGAACGGTGGAATCTCTGGGGAAACGCAGGTCTTGACTGCAGGATCGGGATTTCAACCAATGCTTCTATTGATCTTACTATTAATCCTGATTTTGGACAGATAGAAGCTGATCCTGATGAAGTAAATTTATCTCATTGGGAATCTTTTCTTCGGGAAAAAAGACCATTTTTTCTTGAAGGAGCTGATCTGTTCGATCTGCCTTTCGACCTTTTCTATTCCAGACGGATAGGTGCGGTTGCGTCCAATGGTGAAATAATACCCATTCTTGGCGGTGCAAAACTAACAGGAGCTTCCGGTGGACTTAGATTCGGGCTTCTTGAAGCATACACTGGCAGGATTTCTGAAGATGGAGAAATGTTTGAACCATCTGCGAATTACTCGGTAGGACGCGTGCTCAAGGAGTTTGGCAACGGCTCATTTATCGGTGCATGTATGACCAGTACTGATATCCCTCAGCAAGAGAATCAGGATTACTCCTATGGACGTTCCGGTGCTCTCGATGCTCAGATCAGAATAGCTGATTTGCATACTCTCTATGGCGCCTTGGGTGGCACCTGGAATTCCTATGCATGTGAATGGTCGGACAATCTTGCATACATGGGAACTTACAGTTTCAAGAATGAAAGACTAGACTGTTCGACTGGATTATCTTACAGAGATAATATGTTTAACGCGAATATGATCGGATACACTACATCCACAGGGAATTTGAATTCATGGGTAGATATGACACTGTTCCACCCATTCTCCGGCAATCCAACACTACAGGAAGCCTGGTTGAATATTTACGGTCATTACGATCAGACACTAGGTGGAGAAATATCGTCCAGACGTATCTCTCTGAATTCAGGTGTGTTGTTCAGAAACTGGTTCCAGGTCGATGGCACTATTGGTTACGTTGGATCCCAGTTCGACAAATACGAGGGACCCGATGGTGTAGCATACGATCAAGGTATGTCATGGAGACTCAGCTGTTCAAATGATTCGAGGAAAGCATTCAATTTCTACCTTTGGGGAAACGGTAGCACCTACCGTAATGGCACCAGCAGAACTTTCTGGACATGGCTTAATCTGAAACCTGCTCCGCATGTTTCAATTGAGGCAAGCATTGACTGGAGTACAACTTCGGATGCATTAAGATACAACTGGAACAGCGATGCTTGGGACATAAGAGATACTGACTGGAAATCACTTGAGTTAAGCTGCAGCTACATGTTCAACACGACGCTGAGCCTGTCAGTGGTATCCCAGATCTCAAGGTTCGAATCAGATTACGAACTTTCTGAGGCTTCGGAGAGTAATTATCACTGGTCAAACATTCTCCTCAGTTGGCGATTCAAACCCGGCAGTATGTTCTACTTCATGGTTGGTGAAAACGCAGACCCTGACGAGATTACCGGGGAATACGGAGAGCCTGATTTAACAGTTTTCAGTAAATTAACCTGGTTCCTGCCAATCTGATATCACAGAGCAATCGTAAGCTTCCCAGTATAGAGGACACTTGTTAGGATGAGACTTCCTGAGTAATGTGGATTCACAGTAAGATAAACACAGCGAACAGTAGAGTACGATTACTGCTTGACGTGGAAATGCATAACTGTTATTTAATATTTTGTATTCAAAAGGGGTGAATATAATTGTACATTTGTAGCGTATAATCTAAATTCTGGGTTCAATCATCAACCTATGAATAAGATTGCATAGCTATCAGGAATTCAGTGAATAACGATAATCACGATGCGAGCAGTGGAAGATTATCAGTACACTTGTTTATCATTCCTATTAGGTGAATAGATTAAGTAAATGTACTGCTATTGCCTTGCAATATCCTAGAATAGGAGATTGAAATGTCGATACCGAAATCAGATGAAGACAGGATTGATGCCGAAAGCTTCATAATTGGCAAACCAGAATGGAAGGATGATGGGCTCTGGTTAGGTCCATACCAATTGATGTCCAGTAGTCTGAAAGACTGGGTTACTAAGGGTACTGAACTTTTATGTGAAAGATTCGCTCCAAGGACAGTTCTTGAATGTGGTTTTGGATTAGGATACTCTGCAACTGTTTTTCAGAAATATAAAGTTAAACATCATGTGATACTAGAACCAAACCGAGAAGTATACAAGAGCGCGTTGAAATGGAAGCAGCAGAATGGGTACAGTAACGCAGAGATACTCGCCTTATTCAGCTGGGAATACGATTTCGGTGGAATATTCGATTTAGTATATGATGATAGATATGATCCTGTACGCATAGCTAGAAATCATGAGGAGTATCAGAAAATGTGTTGTGCGAATACTCTTGTATCAACTATACCGCTTGAAAAGAAGGTTGAAAGACCGGAACCTTCATTCTTCTTTGAGTTTAATGAAAAGGTCTATACACAACCAATATTTAAATACGAAACAAATAAAGATGAATTACTACCATTTTTTAATGGTCAACCAGAGGATTGGAACTCGACGAAGTTATCTTGATAATACAGAGCATGACATATTAAACATTTTGAATTAAACGGGTGGGAATAATGGAAGTATTGAAAGATAAGCCGGAGCCACTATCCGAAGGCATGACAACTTGCTGTAGAAATCAGAGTGCTCCTAGAGTATAGGGTATCGTACCTGAGCAACCGGTTGTTAAATAGGGGCTACAGTTCTCTAGCTGAATGAGAGGAGGTTTCCAAGATGGAGATTATAAAGGAGAAAATTGGGAAGAAAGATGGTAATCAGGGTCGCTGTTGAGTGAATCAAGCTGCCCCAAGTGAAAAGTGATTCAGATTAATACTAAGGGGGTGAATAATGGAAGTATTGAGAGAGAAGCCGGAGCCACTATCCGAAACCAGCACAACTTGCTGTAGAAATCAGAGTGCTCCTAGAATATAGGGGTACCTGAATAAGCGGTTGTGAAATAGGGGCTACAGTTCTCTTGCTTGTAGCCCCTATAGAAAGGAGATACTTCCAATATGGAGGTTCTAAAGGAGAAAACCGAGGAAAAGGAATCCAATCATACAGCCTGTTGTATGAATCAGGGTGCTCCCAGCGAGAAGACTTAATACCCTAGGAATCCGACTGGAATTGCAGCTATTGCTTGATATAGCTGCAATTCTAATGCTATTTGCGTTGTCTTCAGTGAAATCCGGTATTTAGTCTATATTTAGCTTATACTAAGTCTTGAAATAGCCTAGTCTAAGTATATTGGATTGAAAAAATATAATTGGAGAATAGTATTCTATGTTAATTTCTGAGTGTGTTATACAAGTTGATTCTGTATCCCGATGCTATTCAACCAAAGAGACTCGTAAGGGATTCAAAGGTCTTTTTCAGGATCTAATAAGACCGAATAAGAGAGAAATAACTGCCCTGCATGATGTAAATTTCGAAGTATTGAAGGGTGAAATAATTGCATATATAGGTCCCAACGGTGCGGGAAAGAGTACAACTATCAAACTACTCTGCGGGGTTATTCCTGCAACAACTGGCAAGATAAGTGTTCTTGGAATCGATCCATTCACAAATAGGAAATCAATTACGAAACGAATCGGAATGATGGTTGGTCAGAAGACTCGACTATTCTGGAATATTTCCGTTTATGAATCCTTTCTCCTGTATTCCAAAGTCTTCGGTCTCTCAACAAATCAATTTGAAGAAAAACTGGCAGATGTTGACTCCAGCCTTGGATTACACAACTTATTCAAACGTCAAGTTCGAACACTCTCGCTTGGGGAAAGGACAAAGTGTGAACTCTTTCTGTCCATTCTGCATAGTCCTGAAATTATATTTCTTGATGAACCAACAATAGGAGTAGATATCTCTACCCGCCACAGAATAAGAGAATATCTACTCAAACTCAGAAATGAATTAAATACAACCATATTTCTAACGAGTCATGATGTTGCGGACATAGATGCAGTTGCAGATAAGGTTATACTTCTTGATAGAGGTAACCTGCTCTTTCACGGAAGCAAGGAACACTTCCGAAGAACATATGGCACAGGAGACAGAGTAATAGAGATAAAACTTGACCAACCATGTGATCTCTCATTTCTTAATGAACAAAGTAAATCAGGCATTCTGATTGATCAGAATGACACACATATTCGCATCATTGTATCATCCGAGTTCAACTTGAACGATGTCCTAAAGCAGATCAGCAACGTCTGCGTTCCTTCTTCCATAACCGTAAACGAGGAAAGCTTGGAGTCTATCCTGCGAAAAACATATGATTCGTAACACACTGTTCCCTATGCTAAGATTGGGTTTCCGAGAAGCAACTGCATACCGGGTAGATATCGTAGTGTATGCGCTTGCTTTGATCATTCCTCTTGCTGTCGAGTTTTTCCTTTGGTCTGCCGTATACAGTCAAAGAACTAGTGTTGATGGATACAGCTTCAACGAATTAATCTCGTACCTCTTCACTGCCAGAGCGGTCTCGCTCCTCTGTGCTATGCGAAGTATGGAATCTAATATTGAACAAGACATATCTTCAGGTAAAATCAGTATTGTACTCTCTCTTCCGATTCACTACTTTAATTTCACTTCATTCAGACAGATAGGATTCAATGCGACATTGTTCATGATTATCGGATTACCTGTTATCCTCATCATGCAATTAATCCCGGGTTTGCCAGTTTTCCATATCAAATCGATTCTATTCTTCATTCCATCAGTTATACTAGGATTACTAGTCTCCTCTCTTGTTTCTTTTCTAGTAGGTATATCTGCGTTTCAACTGAGGAATACCATGGGGATGAGTAGTATTAGGAATCTATTCTTCGCTCTTTTTTCAGGAATTCTGTTCCCTTTGTCTTTCCTACCTGGAATACTAAGACAATTTTCAGAATATATGCCCTTTCAAGTTATGATCTCTGTTCCAATAAATATTCTGTTTGGACGAATCGAAGGTGCAAAAATACTCAATGTGCTGATACTTCAGTTAGCTTGGCTAACTGTACTGAGTGTTCTGGTGATAGTCCTGTTCAGGGGAGCAAGGAAACGTACTCCGGGATTTGGTGGCTAGTTGATGAATACACTCGGTTTACTATTTCCATACTTTCTTATGAATGTGAAAAACTTTGCTGTAGATAGAGGTAGTTTCATTACATATGGTCTGACAATTCTCTGCAGACAGATTATTGGTGTGTCTTTTATATGGATTGTTTTCACAAAGATTCCAACTATCGCCGGTTGGTCCTTCAATGAGGTTCTGTTCTTAATCGGATTCTTCGAGACTGTTCAAGGACTTTTCTTTCTTCTCTTTGCATGGACTTTATGGTTTCCATCAAAATATATTGTTAGAGCTGAACTTGATCTTGTCCTTACTCTTCCAATACCCAGTTATCTAGCTGTGTTCCTTAGAGAATTCGGTAGATCTGTGATGGAGATTCTATCTCCACTATTCGGGATAGTGATTATGATAGTAGCTGTAATGGGTATGCCCAACAAGCTGTCCTTGGTCGATATACCATTGATCGGTATCTACAGCCTAGCTGGTGCTTTTCTGATTGGTGGAATTGCCACTTCTATGACTTGCATTTCATTCTGGCACAAGGGAGCATCTTCGTGGATGTCAGCAATCAATTCTATTCTAGATCTCGGGAAGTATCCTCTATCAATATACAGCAATTCAATCAGATTCTTCCTGACTTACATAATCCCACTTGGCTTCATATCATTCTTCCAGGGTGCTTCGCTTCTACGACCGAGAAGTTATTTGCTTAAAGGAATTGCATCAGTTCCAATTGCCTTACTCGTATTCGGAGTGGGGATATTTATCTGGAAACGTGGTTTGTTAAAGTACGATAGTTCTGGGCATTAACCATTGATATTATCTTCATATCAATAAGGAAAGGTACAAATGAGATACACAAACTACTTGCTTAAAGCAAGAAGAGCTGATGGAAATTTAAGTCTAATGAATACACTTTGGAGATCTGTAATCTCATTGAACAAAGAGTATGAAGATCTGGTCAACTCGCTGATAGATAACAAGATAGATTTAGATAATCTTTCAGATGAAAAAAAGAAAGCTATCAATAAGATCCATGAAATGGGAATACTGACATCAATGAATCCCGAAGAAGAAACCTCCGAAGTTCTCACTATGTTGGATGAATGGAGAACTCGGCGATCAACATTTTCAATAACTTTTGCACCAACGTTCGCGTGTAACTTCAGATGTACCTACTGTATTCAGAAAGGCAATTATGTTGAACGCCCTTCAAGTACGACAAAGACTATCAATGATCTGAAATCCTTCATCAACTACCACCTAGACAACCACCCGTCAATTGATAGCCTATATGGAGGAATATTCGGTGGAGAGCCGACTTTGCATTGGCAAGGTGGATTAGATTTCGCAACCATGCTTATAGAGATTTGTCAAGAGAGAGGATTTCCCAAACCTAGGTTTCAAATTGTGAGTAACGGTTATCTTCTAAATGAAGAGCGGTTTAGATCTTTATTAGCACTCAACGTGCATGTATTTCAGGTTACTGTCGACGGGATGGATGATGTACATAACAAACGCCGTCTTCATGTCTCTGGGAAGGATACCTTCAAGACGATCATTGATAACATTCTTACTTCGGCTCGTGTGGGTATTGAAGTTCATCTGCTGGTTGTCATGGATGAAGATAATGAAAACGATTTAGTGCCTTTTATTGACTATATTGGGCAGTTAGCCGATCAACATCCTGAGTGTAACCTAAGATCAATGCTTGACTTCGGCATTGCTCCTGTAGTTCCTGGTTCACACAATGTTCACAGAAATGAGGAGTTGTATGTTGGAAAGGAGGAGAGATTATACGAAAGAGCACTCATGGCCCAGGTTCATGCTCGAAAACTTGGTTTCGATACCAATGATGCATTCAGGGTTAATGTTTGCTCAAGGGAGGCAATGAGTTCGATCAGATGCTCTCCCGATGGATATCTATACAAGTGTTTTAGCACATTCGGTGACCGGAAGTACAGTGCAGGAAAACTTGGAGAGAACCCAGCGAAATTAGAAAGTGCTTTAATTGAACTCTCCAAACCAGCTCCTCTTATGAAACAGTGTTTGAGTTGCAACATTCTGCCTCTTTGTCGCGGTGGTTGCCAGTACATGGCTTCACAAGAACATGAAGGGGAGTACAACCACACCAACTGTGAGAAGGATAGATATCTGCTATCCTACCTTCAAAGTAGTCTAGCAAAAGGGTTATTCGGAAGAATCTACAACACAAAAGAACCCTTAGCAGTATACGTATAGTATGTATTCAACTCCTCGATGAATTGTACAAGTCGATGTATGATTCAACAGAAATGTATTATGGGTCAGAGAATTATGTGTCTACTCATGTTCAGTTGTTCGCTTGGTTTGATAGTCAAAAGAAGAGAACACCCGCCTCGATTGAGACGGGTGTTCGCTTCAATTTTGGTAGCGGGGACAGGATTTGAACCTGCGACCTTTGGGTTATGAGCCCAACGAGCTACCAGACTGCTCCACCCCGCGACTGCAAGGCGCATTATAGGAAAGATGCCGTGGCTGTCAAGGGCGGGAAGCGATCTCAGTCCCGTTTTATCCTGTCGAGAATACCTCCTGCGGAGTCATGGATGTTCACAATAAGCGGCATTGAGCCTGGAAGGGAATGTGTTGCGCATCCGAAACATGGGTCATATGCCCTGAATCCCATCTCCACCAGGTTCAGAAGTCCCTGTCCTATATTACCGCTCTTTATTACAGTCTGGGCTGCTTTTTTGAGTGACATGCAGATGGCTGCATTGTTGTTAGTTGTTCCCACTATGAGATTGACTTTTTTGACGATACCGTTCTCATCCGTAATGTAGTGATGGAACAGCGTTCCTCTGGGCGCCTCGACCACTCCAACGCCCTCTGAAGGCGTTTTCGTCGGTATTGTTCTAATGTTCTTGGAAGTAATCTCAGGGTCGGTAGCCAGTTCAAGCATACGTTCAGCAGCGTACAAAAGCTCTACAAGACGGGCCCAGTGTGTCGCCAGAGTGGCATTTACCGGCTTACCACCGAGTGTTTCGTACATCTTTTCGTATTCTTCCTGCGCCAGCGGGGTTGCCATCCCATCGGCAGCGTTGCACCTTGAAAGAGGAGTAGTCTTATATACACCGCTGTCCTTGCCATCAACGAAGCCCTTCCAGCCTATCTTTTTCAGATATGGGAACTTGAGGTAAGTCCAGGGTTCAACCCTTTCCGCTATATGATCGAGGTAGTCCTCGGCTTTGAATTTTGCGAATTCGTTTCCGTCCTGATCCGTAATCCTGATCATGCCTTCGTAGAAGTTGATGTGGTTGTTTTCATCGACGGTGCCCATGTTGTACGTGTTGTGAGAGTATCCCTCGTGCAGGATCATGTCTACATAAGACTTGTTTGCGAGGACTATGTCCTCAAAAGCCTTAAGGCTGAATCTGGCGAACTCTACAGCATCGCGAGCGACACTCTCAATTTCTTTCCTTTCCTCCTCGTTGACCCCCTTTGAGACTCCGCCGGGGATCGCTGAAACCGGATGGATGGTCTTACCGCCGAGTGTCTTGATAACCTGATGGCACCTGTGTCTTGTGTTGATCACCTTGAGGCCTGTTTCCACCCCGACCTTTGCTATAACACCGAGGATATTTCTGACCTTCGGGTCTGCACTGGGTCCTACGATGAAATCAGGTCCCCCCAGAATGTAGAAATGAGTCGCGTGATCGGTAACGAAGAACGCACTGTAGAGCAGTTCCCTCAGCTTTTTAGCAGCTGAGGGGATTTCCACTCCGTACACAGCATCCGCAGCTTTCGCGGAAGCCATGTGGTGAGCTTCAGGGCAGACACCGCATATTCGAGTGGTTATCCTTGCCAGTTCCTCGACAGGATGACCTTCACAGAATGTTTCGAAGCCCCTGAGTTCCGGAACCTGGAAATAGACGTTATCTACATTACCCGCATCGTCAAGAAAGATCTCCACCTTCCCGTGACCTTCAAGGCGGGTTATCGGGTCAATGCTAATCTTTGTTGTCATCTGCAGTCTTCCTCCGGAGTATTGAATGTGGCAGGCTGAAGCGGTAGAAGAGACCTGCTGGGCAGGGGATCTGTTCCATTATCCTGTCCACTTCATCAGGATCCTCGGAATCTATTATTGAGCCCAGCGCACTTACTATTTTCGCGCCCTGGTCAAGTACTCCTGGTGGGGGTCCATAGCACCCTCTGCAGGGCATTCCTACTGAAGGACATAGAGCTTCGCATCCCGCACGTGTTCCTATTCCCGCGCAGTATATTCCCTGCTCAAGCAGGCACGTATCAGGTTCCGGTATGATCTGGTGGGGTCTGAAAAACCGGGAGATCTTTGTTTCCTTCTTTTCCAGCTTGCAGTCATCGCACACTATCTTTGTGCCAGCGCCCACGACACTGCCTTTTTCAGGAAGATTACCTTCAAGCACCGCTTCCAGTACGGCCCATGTCTGATCCGCGACAGGAGGGCATCCGGGAACGTAGTAATCGACGTCCACAACCTGATCGAGTGTGTATACGGTATTGTAGAGTTCCGGTAGTTCGAGTATGCCTTCTGGCACTTCCGTCCTGGTTTGGGGGATGATCCCCTCCGGATTGTCCATTGAAGGTATTTCAATGTAGTTGCGCCTGAGGATTTCCTCGAGGGTCTTCAGGTTGGCAAGCCCCGGAATGCACCCTTCGTAAGCACACGAACCGTAGGCCACAAGTATTTTCGATTTCTGCCTGAGAAGCTTCGCCATTTCCTCGTTCTCCGAATTCCTTATGGCTCCGTTGAACAGGCAAAGGTCTATCTCACAATCCTCCATGGCTCTGACAGCATCGTATTTTATATCAATGGCGCAGGGCCAGAAAACGATGTCCACCGCTTCGGTAAGTGGCAGTATTCTGTCCCCTATATCGAGTATCGCTATTTCACATCCGCCACAGCTGGCAGCCCAGTATAAGGCTACTTTCGGTTTGCTCATGAATAATCCCCTTTTCCCGTCATGACAGGGTTCCGAAGTAATCCTTTGTAAGCTGCTTCTTTCTGACCTCCGGATTGCTGTAGTCAGGCAGTATCATGGGTGCAATTCTATCTTCATCTATTTCTGCGGCTTCAACTTCCTTGTTGTAGTGCTTGACATGATCAAGATTCCCAGTCCCGCTGTCTCCATGCTCTCTGATGTACTCGGCTGCCTGTGTCCCAGCAATTCTGCCGAAAACGATAACGTCCAGGAGAGAATTGCCCATGAGCCTGTTCTCCCCGTGAATTCCACCGGCTACTTCGCCTGCAGCGTAAAGACCGGGCACATTCGTCTCACATTTGCTGTTAATATCCAACCCGCCGTTCTGGTAGTGCAGAGTAGGGTGAATGAGCATGGGTTCAGAGGAGATGTCGATTCCGAATCGTCTGAAAAGAATATGCTTGCCGGGGAATTCCTTCCTTACCGTTCCTTCACCTTTGAGCATGTCGATCATGGGGGAATCCAGCCATACCCCGAATTTACCCGTGGGAGTAGGAACGCCGTTCCCTCTTCCATCCGGACTGCATTCGCGGATGATACAGGCGGCTTCTACATCCCTCGGTTCACGTTCGTAGACGAATTGCTCACCGTGGATATTTAGTACATTCGCACCGGCACCGCGGAATTTTTCCGTTATCAGAATACCCTCAGCCTGTTCGGGGAATACCACGCCTGTAGGGTGATATTGAACTGTATGCAGGAAGGAAATGGGTACACCGGCTCTGTAAGCTATGACGAGACCATCTGCCGTGGCACCGTAGTGGTTGGTGGTCATGAAATTCTGTATGTGCAGTCTTCCGCTTCCACCGGTTGCTAAGATGACAGCTTTGGCTTTCACGTAGTAGTATTGGGCAGTTTCCAGATTATACAGAACGGCTCCCGCACAGCGCCCCTGATCATCAAGAGCTATTTCCACCGCAGGGGAGAATTCGATCACGTTTATCATATCCTCGTGATTTCTTGCTTCATCACGGATGGTTTTCATAATCTCAGCACCGGTGATATCCGCTGCGTAATGCATTCTCTTACGGCATGTTCCTCCACCGTGCATGGTCTTCATTTTGCCGTCTTCGTACTTGGAGAATGATGCTCCCATTCCTTCGAGCCAGCGCAAGGCATCCGGTGCATTCTGAACCATTGTGTACACAAGTTCAGGATCATTAACGAAGTGACCGCCTCCCAGAATGTCCAGATAATGGTAGTATGGAGAATCCTTTCCAACCTTATCGGCTGCCTGAATTCCTCCCTCGGCCATCATCGTATTCGCGTCTCCATGACGAAGCTTAGTTGCGATAGTAACCTTTGCGCCGTTCTGGGCAGCCAGAAGTGCAGCCGCAGTCCCTGCTCCGCCAGCGCCGATGATAAGGACATCCGTTTCAAAATCCGGGTCCAGAAGGTTGACAAGGTAGGGATTCACCCTGCTTTTAGCATCAAGGAGGTCAACTATCTCGTTACTGATGGAGTACCCTTTACTGGGTCCGACTTTGATCGGGCGGCGTGTTCCCTCGATAAAATCCGGATGGAAATTTCTGAGAACCGGCTCCCTCTCCTCAAGTTTGAGAGGAGGGAATTCCTGGCCGTTCTTCTTTCTTTCCACCCTTGCAGGACGGGTGGCTACCACTTTTTCTATAAGCTTTTTCAGCGATTCAGGATACGGCATTGCTGACCTCCAGTCCAATTCTCATTTTCATCAGACATACCTCGCATCCACAGGCGTCCAGTCTTCTTCCGCCATCTGGGGCTCCGCTTCCCGGGACTTGTACAATTCCTTCAGTTCTTCCGTTGATTTACTCATGAGGTCCCTCAGAGGTTCTTCGAACTTCCCGCTGACTATCTCTTTGACTCTTTCGTGCAGGTGTTCCGCTCTGATTATTCCGTGTCTTGCGTTCAATCGCCTTGCAAGAATGGCTACATTGAACTGTACTTCTTCCGCCGGGCATCTTGAGGCGCAAAGGCCGCACATGATGCAGTCAAATGATGTTTCTGCCACACCCTCCAAATCGCCCCTTATAGCCTGAGCCATATAGTGCATTACATCTATGTCCATCGGGCAGCCCTGGCTGCATGCATTGCATCCAATGCATTTAAAAATTTCGGGGTACAGGGCGGCAAGTTCACCACCGGTCCCCTTCATCTCTTCAATATCGAAGACAGACCTGTTCCCGGGATAGAAGGGAAGTATCATCAGGTGCATTCCCGGCTGAACAACGGTCTGACAGGCCAGTCCTACCTGAAGTTTGTAACTGTCAGGTGTTCTGAACACGGTACCGCAGGCACCGCATACTCCCCCGCGGCAGCCGCAGCCACGTATGTGCTGATAGCCGGCATATTCCAGCGCTTTCTGAATCGTAAGACTTGCCGGTACATCGTACCTTTTCCCCATGAAGAAGATGGGAACAAGCGAGTCTACGGTAGTTTCGGACGGTTCTGTCATTTTGCCATCTCCCTTGCCGCGAGTTTAAGCGGTCCTTTTAAACGCAGTTCCTCCGTAAATTCATTCATAACATTCGCGAATTTTGCTCCCTCTGCAGCCGAGATCCATTCCAGCCTGAGGCGACTGGTATCGATTCCAAAATCCTCAAGCAGGCGGTTCAGGAGGGATACGCGAGCCTGTGTCTTGTAATTGCCATCTTCGTAGTGGCAGTCTCCAGGATGACATCCTCCAATGAGAACCCCGTCGGCACCCTCATGGAATGCCCAGAGGATATGTTCAGGATCAACCCTGCTGGAACACATGAATCTTATATTAACTCCATTGGGTCTGTATTTCAGCCGGGAAGTGCCTGCCAGATCCGCGCCGGCGCTGGTACACCATTTGCACAGAAAGCAGACTATCTTGGGCTCAAACATTACTCACCTCCCAAACTGGCTGTTACCATGGATTTGATCTGGGAATCTGAGAGATTCCTCTGTTGAGTCGCTCCGCAGGCGCATGCGGCCACGCAGGAGCCGCAGCCCTCGCAGAGAGCTTCATTGACGAGTGCTATTCCCTGCTCTTCATCGTATTCCCGGGCATCGTATGGACATACGGAAATGCAGATCCGGCAGCCGCCGCAGAGATCTTCATCGACCCATGCGATTGCGGGATCCTGCTCCAGGTGATCCCTTGAGAAGAGGGAGATCACCTTGCACGCCGCACCGCTGGCCTGGGCTACTGTTTCCGGTATGTCTTTTGGTCCCTGAGCAGCTCCGGCTATGAAAAACCCGCTGTTGATGCTTTCCACCGGGCGCAGCTTTGGATGGGCCTCGGCCAGGAATCCGTTTGGCCCGGTCTGTATTCTGAGTTTCTGTGCCAGCTCTGCCGTGCTGTCCTTCGGAATAACCGCAGTTGCCAGAACAACAAGATCAGCTGCTATTTCAATGTTTCTGCCGGTAAGGGTGTCCGTTCCCCAGACCACAGTCTTGTCACCGTCACGGAATATTTTTGCAACCTTTCCGCGGAGATAGATGATACCTTCTTCCTCTTCGGCATTTTGGTAGAATTCTTCGTAGCCTTTTCCACCTGTTCTGATGTCTATATAGAAGATGTAGGGTTGGCCGTCATGAACACGGTGCTTGTACAGAAGTGCATGCTTCGTTGTATACATACAGCAGATCTTGGAGCAGTAGGGTTTGTATCGTTCGGGATCCCTTGAACCCGCGCACTGAACGAAAACGATCTCCTTCGGGACCATGCCGTCAGATGGTCTCTTCACCTCTCCGACAGTTGGGCCGGATGCTGACAGAAGGCGCTCGAAGGCCAGTCCGTCAATGACATCCGGAACATCGCCTGCACCATATTCGGCCAGGTCAGCAACTGGAAGGGTTTCAAAACCTGTTGCGGTTATGATGGCTCCAACTTCCTCTTCAACGAACTGGTCATTCTGCTCGAAATCTATTGCACCTATCTCGCATACCTTTTCGCACAGGCGGCATTGTCCTGATTTGAAGTAGATGCAGCTGTCCTGTTCAATCACCGGTTTATTGGGAACCGCCTGCGGGAAGGGAACGTAGATCGCCCCGTGTTTTGCAAGCTCCCTGTCAAAGACGGAGGAGACTTTTGCTGGACATTTCTCCATGCACAGACCGCAGCCGTTACATATGGACCAGTCCACAAAAGCGGCTTTCCGTCTTATCAAGACTTTAAAATTACCCACATATCCGTGAATCCCTTCGATCTCGGAATAAGTCATGAGTTCGATGTTCGGATGCTTGCCTGCCGCAACCATTTTCGGTGTGAGAATGCACTGAGAGCAATCCAGAGTCGGGAATGTTTCAGAAAGCTGGGCCATATGCCCGCCTATGGATGATTCCTTTTCTACAAGGATAACCTTGTAACCTGAATCGGCTATATCGAGGGCAGCCTGAATACCGGCGATGCCGCCGCCGATCACAAGAGCTTTCTTAGTAATCGATACTGGAATCGGCTCGAGTGACTCGTTCAGCTTTGTCTTCTGAACTATTGTAGCGACAATATGAATGGCCTTATTGGTCGCCTTTTCCCTGTCTGTATGGACCCAGCTGCACTGTTCACGGATATTTGCGATTTCGCACTGCCATGGGTTGAGTCCCGCCTCTTCTGCGGCAGCTCTGAAAGTGGATTCATGGAGAGTGGGGGAGCAGGCGGCGATGATAACGGCATCCAGTTTTTCTTCTACTATCTTTTCCCGGACGAGGGTCTGTCCTGGCTCGGAGCACATATAAATGTAATCCTGAGCATAGGCGACACCCTCCATTTCCTTTGCTTCCTCGGCCACACGTTTAACGTCGACCGTTTCAGCGATGTTTATACCGCAATGGCAGACGAAGACTCCAATTCTTTTCATTCGGAGTCCCCCTTTCCGGTACTGCTGGCGATCTTGTCCAGAACAGGGGTAACATCAACATAATGCTTCTCGAACCCCTGCCTTCCGAATTCAACACCAAGTGCAACTGAGAGAAGTTGCGTGAAATAGAATATGGGAAGAGGCGTGAAATCGGGATAAGCTTCACTTATAGCCTTCTGTCTTGAATCGAGGTTATAGAAACACAGTGGACAGCTGACCACAATCGCATCCGCTCCGTTGTTCCTGGCTGAAGTGAGTATTCTGTAGCACAGTCTTGTAGAAGCGTCGGGACTGGAGACCGACAGATATGATCCGCAGCACTCAGTTCTGTAAGGATATTTCACGGGCTGGGCGTCCAGAGCGGTGATGAAATCCTCGATTATGGCAGGGTTTTCAGGGTCGTCCAGCTGTATTTCGTTCTGAGGTCTTAACATGACGCAGCCGTAGTAAGGTGCGATCTTTAGTCCCTTCAGTGATCTTTTGAGGCTTTCGGTTATCTTGTCGTAACCCAGTTCATCGCGCAGGTATTCCATGAGATGAATCACTTTAACTTCGCCAGCGTAATCTTCCCATGGAGAATCATCCTTTTCAAGATAATCCCGCTCAGGTGTGTCATCGGCAAGGAAGGCATTTACTCTTTTCCTTATGATTTCATCTGATTTTATGCTGAAGTTTGTCCTTTTCAGGGTATTGTAACAGAAGTCGCATATTGTTATAAGAATATCCCTTCCCGAATCACGTACATCTTTCAGAATTCTGGAAGGGGCAACCAGATTCATTACCCTTTCCTCAGATACCGGGGGAACAGCCCCGCAGCAGGTCCATGTATCCAGCTCGTCCAGTTCGAAACCCAGTTTCACGGTAGCATCCCGTGCTGAGCGGTCGAGATGGGAGGACCTTTCATTCAGGGCACAGCCCGGATAGTAAGCAATCTTGGCCATGTTTCCTCCAGTTCTAGGTTGCCAGTTTTCTATAGACGCCAACAAGCCCAGGCTGAGGGACGGAGGCTGCCAATTCCGGGCTGATCTGATCCGGGCCGAAATGGTCAATTCCCTCGTCCATCGCTATCTGTCTGAGTGCATCCATTACTGCCTGTATGTCGATTCCCTTTGGACATCTGACTGTACACTGGAAGCAGCTTGCACATATCCATATCGAGCAGCTGTTGATAATGTCATCACTTTGTCCCAGCTGAGCCAGTCGCAAAATCCTGTTAGGGAGAATGTCCATCTCCTGGGCCAGGGGACATCCGGATGAGCAGTTTCCGCACTGATAGCAGGCGTCCGTATGCTGCCCGCTCAATGCATCCACCCGCTTCTTGAACCCGGCATTGACAGTTTCACGGGTCAGGCGGATCGGAGGGCTTTTGGAGGGAGCCAACCCCGTTTTTTCACTCATACAGCAAATTCTCCTCTCGGTGTGGTATTGTAGCCATGTACCATGCAATTGGAAAGAAGCTCTCGATTGATAATCTCTTCAGCAAATTCAGGGAGAAGGTCCTCAAGTGCAGGGGAAAGACCATCTTTATACACTTCAGGCCGGATTATTTCGATCCCGTAAATCTTAACGTATTCGGGCATTGATAGTCCCAGTGCATTACCGATATCCGTAAGCTGTTCTATGGAATAATGATGAGCCGAGATCGGTGAAGCGCTTCTTTTCCGAAACTCGATCTCCAGAAGTTCACCCGGTTCTGCCTGGCCGGTCGTGATGGAGTCTATGATGATAAGCCGACTGTATCCTGATATTTCACCCACCAGCCTGATGAGAGAAACGGAAGTGGAAAGTACTTTCACTCCTGAGCCTGCTGCCAATCTATTCCCGATGACTTCAGCCACAGAGCAGCCTACTCCATCATCGCCGAGGATCGGATTTCCAAGACCCAGGATCATCGTGCTGCTGGGAATTGTTTCAGTATTCAATTGGTACCGGTCTAGTCTAACCGGTGGAGCCCCCCCTCAGGGTCCTCTAACAGAACCTGTCTCTATGGCGTAATCAAAATAATACCAGAAATAATATACGATTTCCTCATTTGAGAATGTGTCTATCAGCTCCGCACTGACAATAGAATCTAAAGTGCTGTTCACTTCCGAAGATTCATTCCTGGCTGCCTCAAGCAGAAGACCAACATGCCCGCAGTCTTCTCTACCTGAGATGGCATCAAACTCCGTCTGTACATGATCTGGAAGGGATGCCCTGAAAGTATCAAGTCTTTTCTGCCTACCTTCAGCCCTGGTTTCAGTGTTGCAGGATGAGATCATGAGTATAACCAGAAGGAACAGAATCATATAAGTGGAAAATGTCACAGAGTAATGCCAAGGCTGAATCTGTGAATGGTTCCAAGATCAGCAAAAGGTTTGAACGCATAATCGAAGGAGAACTTGTTCCAGTTTGTGCCCCCGCCGAATGCAAGTGCATCGAAGAAGCTTCCGCCAGCGTTATCGGCAGCGTTCTTGTCATGGAGATTCCCCCCGGCCCGCAGGGAAAGCATATCCAGAGGAGAATACTCAATTCCGAGGGCCGCATCGAAGTCTCCCTGAAGTGGATAACTTACGTCGGCGGCAACCAGCAGCTTGTCATCCATGAATTTCGCCGATGCTCCTGCTGCAATTGTTGTTGGCATCGGATCATTCTCCTGATAGAATGCCTTGGTCTGAATACCTGCGTTTCTGATGACGAATCCGAATGAAACAAGAGCGGGTTTATACCATGCGCCAATATCGACAAGAAATGCATTCCCGCTGTATGAATCGATGCTTGAATAAACGAACTTGGCGGTAGTTCCGACGGAAAGCGTATTTCCGAATTTATGTACGTAGGTTCCCCCGAGTGCAACACTGTTAGTGCTGAATTCCTCACCGGTTCCTGTGGGGTTCACCATAGAGGTTCTTAGAAAACTGCCTCCGTAAAAATAATTCACGGAAACACCAACTAGATCATTCCCTGAAGGATTTACCCATCCTGCGAAGCCGGCCTGCATATCCATCAGATAGCCGGTATAAGTGGAAGTGAACATCTGATCCTGTAACCCGGCCAATGTAGCGGGATTCCAGTACAGACCCATAGGGTCCCCGGGCACTGCTGTGAAAGCGCCCCCCATCGCAACAGCTCTGGCTCCTACGGGCACTTGCAGGAAGGCGAAACCTGCCGTACCGGCAGATGCGGAGCCTGATAGTATTGCCAGCATGACTGCTGCCAGAATTTTCTTCATTGATATTCTCCGTTTCGCAATTCTTTTTAGAATAACAGATAGCCTATGACCATTAATAGGCCCGGTCAACAGGGGAAAATGCCCATATTACTGCCACACTATCACTCCTGAAACCTCTGATCATGTCATATGCGCAGACAATCAAACGTTTTCCCTCAGATACCTGTACCGAATCGAGCCTTAGAACAGGACAATCATCCGGCATTGTATCCTCTAAAAACCAGTCCTCTCCCTCCAGTCTTAGACCCAAGTCAAGGATATTGTTCCCGCCCAGGGCTGCGTAGAAACCTCCAGTTGACGAATTCAAGGGAGGATAGACAAACAAAGTGCAGGGTTCAAGCAGGTTGAGACTCCAGGTGATTGTTCCGGCTCCTGTATATCCCTGGGATGATAATCTCTCTAGGATAGATAGGGCTTCCGAATGCAGTGTACCTCCCGATAATGGGATCACCGCCGCCAGCATGAAGAAGATAACAATCCTTTTCAAATCAATCCTTAATCCCGGATCTGCTGTAACTTGCTACAATCCGCTTCTGAACAAAAAGGAACAGGATTACAAGAGGTATTGTGGAAAATGTTGAAGCCGCCATCAGAAGCTCGAAGTTGCTGGACTGTTCCTGATTGAAATACGAAAGCCCCACCTGAAGTACTCTGAGGTTCTCCGAATGCGTTACAACCAGGGGCCACATGAAACTGTTCCATGATCCTATGATGTTGAACAGAATGACCGTGACGATAACCGGTTTTGAAAGAGGCAGGACAACCTTCCAAAGATACTTCAGCCTCCCGCAGCCATCAAGAATAGCTGCTTCGTACAGTGTCTTCGGAATAGTCTTGAAATGCTGCCTGAAAAGGAATATGCTGAAAACATTCGTCGTCCAGGGTATTATCAGAGCCATATAGGTATTTATCCAGCCGAGCTTTGCAAGAATGACATATGAGGGAGCGAGGTAAACAGGCTGAGGTACCATCATCGTTGAAAGGAAGAGCAGGAAAAGAAAATTCCTTCCCTTGTATTTCATTGTAGCAAAGGAATACGCAGCCAGACTGGCTGTTACAAGTACCCCTGCTACGGTAAGCAGTGTAACAAATAGTGTGTTTAGAAAATATCTGCCGAATGGTACTTTAGTCCATGCTTCAACGTAATTGCTCAGGCCTCCCTGCTGGAGAGAGGTGTTAACCATCCAGAGGAAAGGGAGCAGCATGACAATGCCACCCAGTATCAGGAAGAAATGTTTCGTGATACTCTTTACTGCCGTTCTCCGATTCAACAGCATCATGAGTAATACACCCGCCTGCCCGCAATCCTGCGCTGAGCGATCGTAAGCGAAAGCAGGATAAGAAAAAGGAACACGGAGATAGCGCTCGCATACCCGATATCGAATCGATCGAATGCTTTCTGGAACAGGTAGAATACCATTACATTTGTTGTCCCCAGCGGTCCCCCGCCGGGAGGAGGTGTCATAACGTAAACCAGCGCAAATGTTTTGAACGATACGATAGTGCTCATGATGAGCACATAGTAGGTTGTAGGTGATAGAAGGGGCCACGTGATGTGACGGAATGTGCCCCAGGCACCTGCTCCATCCAGTTTTGCCGCTTCGTAGTATGTCTCGTCAATGTTCTCGAGACCTGCCAGGAATAGAACGGTATTGTATCCTGTACTCTTCCATACGCTGACCATCATCAGAGATACAAGGGCCAGGCTGGGTCCAGCCAGAACTCCCTTCGGGTGTATTCCGAGAGGAGAGAGCATCATTTCGAAAATACCTCGTGGTTCCCGCAGCCACAGCAGCGGCTCTCCGCCCAGGGCGGTGATAATCTGGTTTATGGGACCTGCTTCCGGGTTATACAGCCATGTCCATACGACGGAGATGGCCACTGCGGATGTTACAACCGGGAGGAAGTAGATGGTTCTGTAAAAACTCTTCCCTGCCAATTTGCGCCTTAGAAGCATCGCCAGGAAAAGCGGAATCAGCAATCCCGCAGGGACAACACCCAGAACAAAGAAAACCGTATTTAGAACACTCTGCCAGAAACGGGCATCGGAAAGCATACGGGCATAATTCGCAAAACCAACGAATCCGTGAAATCCACCGATGTCGTAATCCGTGAATGAGGCCGTAAAGGAACTGAGAATAGGCAGGGTTCTGAAAACCAGCACTATGATCAGCGCCGGAAGGATGTAAAAATAAGGGCCAAGCTTAGTTCGAATTTTCAATGGTAATCCCTAATCTGAATCCCGGCCATAAGAGTAGAAATACTGAAAACCTCTCCGTCGGTTTGCACAACAATAGTTCCCTGCGTGTCAGTTCGCAAGATTTCTGAACCCAGTTCCTGATAGATCTCAATAACCAGTGGGTGCGGATGCCCGAATCTATTATCCCTGCCTGCCGAGAATACCGCTATCTGCGGGTTCAACCTTCTCAAGTACGGAGGGAAAACCGAAGTGAGACTGCCATGATGGGGCACTTTCACTACTGTCACCGGCAGAGCTTCTGGAGTAAGCATTCTTTCAGATTTCTCTTCCATATCTCCGGTCAGAAGGGTGGAGAAATTTCCGCATGTAATCCTTAGAACTGCGGAATTCTCGTTGAGATTGAGATTGATCTCTTCCGCACCCGCTGATACCACGCAGGCGGTAACGAGAGGTGAAAGCTGCAGGATCATTCCTGTCTCAAAGAACCTGTAGCTGCAGCCAGCATCCATGACCGAGCTAAGGAAGTCTTCGTACACCCAGGATGAATAGGGCATTCCCGGGTCAAACACTTCAAGAACGGTGAAGTTTCTCATCACAGAAGCAAGGCCTCCAACGTGGTCCGCATGGGGATGCGAGAAAGAGAGAATATCGATGGTGTCAACGCCCAGTTCACGGAGGCGGAATACCACCACCGGTTCAAGGGGACCGCCCGCATCAGGTCCACCGTCGAACAGAAGAGTTTTCCCCCCGACAGCCTCTACCAGAATAGCGTCCCCCTGGCCGACATCCAGATAGGAGACTATCAGAGCAGGGGAGAGAGAATCCACTTTCTCGATCCAGTGAAGAGTGTCCGCAGCAGGGACAAAACTGGTATCCACGAAGATCAGATCTTCCAGCATCGTGACCGTTCCCGGACCAATACCACTTACGTATTCAAGTTCGGACAATTCCATGAAAGGACCGTACAGTGTTCTGTACTCTACGATACCCGAAGCCTTGATCGGACCGATACCCGGAAGAGTCTGAAGCGTCCATTCGTCCGCAGTGTTAATATTGACGGAGTCATTTGATAGCAAAGAAAAAGATAATAGAACGACGAAAATCCAGTTCATTACTTGACAATCCTCTCTCTCAGGTTAAGCTTACCTATAATAAGAAAGGAGGTTCTAATGAGGAACCTACTTAATATGGTTGTAATCATGCTCCTGTTGGCAGCATCATCCATCGCCGGCGACATAAGACTTGAAGGAAGCAATTTTACCACGCTTGCTTACATAAGGGATAGTGGCAGAATAGAAAACGCTTCCTTTGAAATACTGGGATATATCAAAGAGGATGGGAGAATTGAGGACGATTCATTTCATACTCTTGGTTACATAGATGAAAATGGTGAAATAGAGGACGATTCATTTCAAGAGCTTTACACTCTGAACGGAAACGGAAGACTCACCGATACGAGTTTCATGAAAGTAGCAGAGATACAAAGCGACGGAACGGTTGAGAACAACCATTTTCAGGTTATTCTATACGCTGACGGAACCCATGCCGACATGACTAAACGGATTGCAATATTCCTGATATTCTTCAGCGATCTTCTGGAAGATTAGAAATAGCAATCTGATTTAAAAGAAACCGCCCGGTTATCCATCGGGCGGTTTTTCTGACCTGCATACGAAAAGCTCTATTTAGTAATTATATCCTCTCCTCTGCCGCCGAAACCCCGTATAACCCTGTACGCCTTTTTTGTCGCGGAACCCGGATGATGCACAAGTTCGGTCGTCCATTTCCTGATATTATTATAACTTGATACTTTGCGCCAGCTTCGGTATCTCTCGATGCGTCTTTTCCAGTGGATAACATCGTCCAGCTCAAGGAATGGAAGGCGCATATTCATGACTTCACATGCCCTGTTTCTAGCGGGATCAAGCAGTTCAGGGTTAGTGTCGTTGGCCAGATAACCGTTCTCCTTTGCCCAGTCGTGAATGTACCTCCCGGGAATGGCTGTTGAGAAGTAGACGATTATATCATCGGGTTTGAGCCTTTTCAGATGCTCGTATGTTGCCCTCAGATCTTCCTCATTCTCCATGGGAAATCCTATCATGAGATTGGCAGTAGCCTCAATCCCGAATTCACGGCACCATTTGAATGCCTGCTCGGCCTGAAGGGGTGTTGTCCCTTTACGGTAGAAATCAAGGATCTTCTGACTGCCGCTTTCCACTCCGAATGATATGCAGTGGCAGCCGCTCTCGGCCATGAGCTGAATTTTCGCACGAGTGACGGTATCAACCCTGCTGTTGCAATGCCAGCAGAGTTCGATATCCATATTTCGAAGCAGATCCCTCAGAGTCCCGAACCAGTCTGCAGGATGCATTGTTATGGTATCGTCCTTGAAGAATACGGGAAGCTTTCTGACGGATCTGATCTCAGCCAGCTGGGTAATTTCCTCCACTACATTCTCAGCGCTGCGGTACCTTATGTTTCCTCCGAATATGAAATCCGTGCTGGGCTTGCAGTATAAGCAGTTGAACGGGCAGCCGCGCGTGGTTATCATCCCGTATTCGGACATCCCCTCCGTAAGATACGATTCGTAATCCACAACATCACGGGCAGGGAAAGGAAGGGCATCAAGGTCCTGTGGAACCGGTCTTCTCGGATTTTCAATAAGCTCACCATCTTTTAGATAAGCGAGGTTTCTTATATCGAAAGGATCGGCGCCTCCGGCTATCGCATCCGAAAGTTCAACTATGGAATCCTCGGCTTCACCCACAAGAACGAAGTCAAAGGGGATTGTTTCAAGAGTATCACCGGGGAAAATGCTCGGGTAAGCTCCGCCGGCAAGAAAGAGAGCATCAGGGACGACACTTTTAAGGTGCCTGGTTACAATGTCCGCCCTGCTCATTTTGGCTGCGGCAGAAATAGCAACTCCGATAAGTCCTGCCCCTGCGGCCCTGGAGTCGAGCTCATCCAGTTTGTTGCAGAAGGAGTAATCCAGAAATTCCACCTGATGGCCGGCATTACGAAGAGATGCAACCAGCTGCAATTGTCCCACCGGTTCAGCGAGTCCGTTGTACTCTATCCAGTCCCATCTGGGATAAACCAGGGCAATTTTCAAAAAAACCTCATCCAGCTTCTGTATTAATCCGATTACAGCTATTTACTGCACCGTAATATAAGACAGATGAGATGGCTTAGCAGCAGCAGCAGTTATCTGAAGATTTCTCCTTCACTTCCATCGCTTTGCCGCAGCATACTATTTCGCAGTTCTCACAATCGCATTTTTTAGTGACTTCCAGCTCAACACTGCATTCGGAACATACAAGTATATCACCCTTTTTAACTGGTTCCATTTCAACCTCCATGATATGCTGATTTGAATTTCCTACCTGAAAAATATGTAATCATTCGGCTTAGTGGTCAATCAATGGGCGGGTTAATGTCTTGACATTGTTTTAAGTAAACATATGTATAGGTAGGAGGTGATAACCGGTGAAGAAAATCACGGATCGTCAGAAACAGGTTCTTGATTATATCTGCGATTTCATAGATGAACACTCATATGCCCCCAGCATAAGAGATATACAGAAGCATTTCGGGCTGAAAAGCACAAAAGGAGTGAAAGACCATATCGACAGACTGGTCGAAAAGGGTTACCTGAACAGAACAGATGGTACCGCAAGGGCACTGAAAGTGGTAGGAGAAAGAAATACAGTCATCAGGAACGTTCCGCTTGTCGGAACCGTTGCCGCAGGTCTGCCGTTACTGGCCGAAGAGAACATTGAGGATTACCTGCCCGTATCAGCTGATATGGCAAGAACAGAGGGAATCTTCTTCCTCAGGGTAAACGGCGACAGCATGACAGGCGCTGCAATTCTGGATGGAGATCTTGTACTGGTTCGCCCCCAGCCGTTCGTGGAACAGGGGGAAATAGCGGTTGTGAGAATAGGAGAAGAGGCAACAGTCAAGCGGTTCTTCAAATTCAACACCAGGATAGAACTGCATTCTGAGAACCCGGATTTTGAGCCCATAGTATATTGGGATGAAGATGAAGATATACGAATCGTGGGCAAGGTTACGGCGGTGTTCAGAACACTCGAATAAACTGATAAACTGCTCCGTCGCAAATTCAGAATCAGGATAAGGGGGATGCAGTTGAAAAATCTCTTTTCAATCGGAAGTTTCTGTTTCATGGTTCTGTTCTTACTGTTGGCCGCCTGTGGTCAATACGTATCGGTTATCACTGAAACACATTCAATTCCCGAAAACAGCATTGTTACAGTATCAACATTCAACGGTTCAATTAATGTTGAATGGTACGAAGGTACGGAATTGATACTCGAGATTACCAGAACTTCCAGCCGGAGTGAGGCAGAACTTGAAAAAGTCGAAGTGAAGATAACAACCGGAATGATTACCAACATTGAAGCGCACCGGCTTGACAGATACGCCAATGTAGGTGTGAGCCTTAAGCTCAAACTTCCGCATGGTGCCCAAATCAGTGACCTGCATACCTCCAACGGATGCATCTCGGTTTCCGGTGGTTCTGGCACCGCACAGTCACATACCAGTAACGGCAACATATCCTTTACTGATTTCAGCGGTTCGGTAAGCGTTGAAACAAGTAACGGAAACATTTCAGTGTCCGGCAGCAACCTGGTTTACGCCGCCTCTTCGAATGGTAGCATTACCGGAGAAATCATGAGCATCACCTCTGCGGGAGTAACACTTCGAACCAGCAACGGCGCGATCAATGTTGATATTGATCCGGGGCTCAATGCCGACCTGGAAATGACTACTTCAAACGGTTCAGTCTCTGTGACCGGTGACGGTTTCAGTGATGTAAGCATCGATGATTCAGACGGATGGGCAAATCTCGGCACGGGAGGTAATCCCATCACACTCAGAACATCCAATGGGAGCATCAGAGTAACGGCTGTAACTCCTTAGCCCGGATCCCTTCAATTCTCTTTCTTCCGGTAAAGACCTGTTTCACCCGGGAGGGTTATTCAGTGAAGCACGGTCGCGCGCCAGAGCCGCAGCAGTGGCAAAGGCATCAAAATACCTCTGCAGGGAATTACCGGTGGATTGGAATTCATTTGAACCTGCAATGAAATCGACCATAACCTCGCGTGCTCGCGCAAGTTCACGCAACCGAGCTACCGAGAACCGATAACGAGGATCAGAAATGGTAAGGTCCATAAGATCCAATGCTCGTTCAAAGGCTCCCAGAGATATTTTAGGATTTCTGGTTTTCCATCGCAATGCCCGTCCGACCTCACTACCTATATTTCCTAATTGCTCGTAGAGCGACAACTCCCACCAGCTTCCTGCGGCGGAATCCTTGTGTATTGGAGAACTCATCTTTGTACCATTTGATTCACCAGTTTACGAATTCGTTCCCGGATTGCAGGATCATCCACGTATCTGGATCGATTACCGGAAGACGGGCGCAGATTTATCATCGAATCAAACTCCAACCAGTCCTCCGGAGGGAGGTCTGGATAGAGGTTGATTCCCCATAGATCCTGCTGTCGTGAACCTGTCGCAAGAAGCTCAGCTTCTTCATCGGAATGCAGATCCGCGTCTATAATCATGATCCCGCGTTCCACATCTAACACAGCTTTGATCATATCCCCGAAGCGAGTCAAAGCAATTTTGTGCAGTGAATCCATTAAAATAGGTTCTTGCTCTGTTACTGTTTTCATTTTAAGTTATTCCCTCGTTTTCATTCCTGAACCCAGTTGTAAGCACAACTAAAATCCTTGCGGTCCTGTGGAAATCCACAGAAACTGACCATACCGCCTGAGAAACAATCAGTCAAACATCGTTACTGGTAGATATGCACTGAAGATCCGGCATACGGAGATAAGTACTTCCTCAAGTCGGATGAGCGAATTAATACCCAACCTCTATTTAGAAAGCGTTCGGATAATGTCAGGAATTTCAGCCGGGTAGCTGGCCGTGTAATCCGCATTCTGCATTTCCGAAGGCTTTCCGTAACCGTACAGGCATCCAATTGAAGGAATGGAGTTCGCAGCAGCGGCCTCGATGTCATGGTACCTGTCACCAACCATAACGGTAAAGGAACTGCGGGTGCTGCTCATTATGCTTTCTACGCGGCGGGTTTTAGATGCTGTGCCGTCTCTGCCCTCGAACAGAGAGAACATATCAGCAATTCCCAGTGATCCGGTAACAAGTTCAATGTAACTCAGTCCAGCGTTTGAGCAGACCGCAAGGTTGAAGCCCATTTCCGCAAGATCGGAAAGCATCTCTGCTGTTCCCGGGTAGAGTTTCCCTTTTTGGGGAAGAGTGATCTTCTGATATCTGCGAATGCCGTTGCGGAATTGCTGACATACCTCATCGCTGCATTTCAGAAGCTTCCGGCAGAAGACTTCCAGCGGTTCACCGTAAAGGGCATTTATACTTGCAGGGGCAGCAGGCTGGTACCCAAGATCCTCCATTGCCATCTGAATTGCCGGAACAAGCGCCTTCTCCGTATGGTGGAGTGTTCCATCGAGGTCAAATATCACTGTTTTTGTTAACTTCAGAGTACACCTTTTCCTGTTTTGATTGGAACGGGAATATACGAAAACTCCGTACTTGCGAGAAATTGATTATTTTCCGCAATGTCGCGTTTACTAAATCCGGATGGAGATTGAATGTGAAAGCCGAACTCCAGTGCCTTCCCTGTCTTGTACGCCAGGCCAGAGAAGTTGCGATGATATCTACGGACGATTTGCAGCTGCAGAAGAAGACCATGCGAAGCTGCCTTAAGTACATGTCCGAAACCGACCTTGACCAGTCACCCCCTGAAATCGCTCAGGGAATCGGCAGGATCGTGAAGTCCATGACTGGAACCGAGGATCCTTACAGAGAAGTGAAATCACTGCATACCGCAGCTGCGCTCAAGATGCTTCCTGAAATGGAAAAGATCGTGACTGAATCACATGATCCATTCGTTGCCGGCCTGAGGCTGGCGATCGCTGGGAATATCATCGACCTCGGAGCTAAGGAGAAGGTTTCGGATGAAGATATCTGCTCTGTTCTGAGCGAGGCCATGGAGCAGCCGCTCTGCGGTGCCGATCCGCTGCAGCTCAAGTCGGAGATTGATAGTGCGAAAAGTGTGCTTTACCTTGCCGATAACGCTGGAGAAACGGTTTTCGACAGAATTTTCCTTGAACAGTTTATAAGTGAGAAGGTCACCGTAGCTGTAAGGGGGGCTCCTGCGATTAATGACGCTACACTTGATGATGCCAGGGACGCAGGCATCCACAGGGTTGCCAGACTTATCGATAACGGATCGGGTGCTCCGGCAACTGTACTGAGCGATTGCTCCGGGGAATTCAGGCGCATTTTCAGGAAGGCTGATGTGATAATAGCTAAGGGGCAGGGGAACTACGAATCCCTCTCTTCATCCCATGCCAATATCTATTTCCTTTTCAGGGTGAAGTGCAACCTGGTTGCGGAACATTCGGGATTTCCGATGGGAAGTCTAGTTCTGCTGAAAGCTATGGATGGATAAGATTGATGGCTAGAGACAGCAGGCCGGCCCCGGTCGGGATATTCGCCACCGATTTCGACGGAACCCTGCACATGCCCGGCAGGGATTTTCACAGGGAGGATATTCTAGCCCTTGAGTGCCTTGGCAGGATGAATATCCTCAGGGTAATTGCAACCGGAAGATCGCCATTCTCGTTCGACAGAATGATGGGGGAGAGGAGCCTTCCGGTTGATTACCTTGTTCTTTCAAGCGGCGCGGGAATACAGGATTACCGAACTGGAGAATTCCTCTGGACAGCTTCAGCTAATGAAGCCCTCACCTCAAATGCTGTAAGCCGGCTTCGCGGGTCGGGTTACGACTTCTGCGTTCAGGGAGAGTTTCCCCGGAACCACCTTTTCACCTACAATTACAGCTCAGGGACAAATCCTGATCTGGAAAGACGTATTAATCTTTATGCGGGTTTTTGCAGACAGATTCGAAAAGGCGATGAGAACAGTGCTTCTACCCAGATCGTCATCATAGTTCCTCCAGGCAGACAGGACGGAGTAGTAAGTAAAGTGACGGAATCCCTGGGAGAATCGTACAACATTCTCAGAACAACCTCTCCGCTTGATGGTGAATCACTGTGGGTTGAAGTTTTCCCCGCAGGAGTATCGAAAAGCTCGGGTGTTGAGTGGCTGGCGGCCAGGTTCGGCCTGTCAGGCAGTGATGCGGCAGCAGTGGGAAACGATTACAACGACCACGATCTTCTGCAATGGGCCCGCCACGCCTTTGTAGTGGAGAATTCACCAGAACATCTTAGAACACATTTCCGGGAAGTACATTCCGTGAACGAGGGCGGAGTCGCCCAGGCCGCAAGATTATGGCTGATAGAAACGGGCCAGCTGTCAAATGATGACTGCTGGCCCGTCTGACCTGATCTATTTATGCAGCGCTCAGCTGCCTTCTTCTATCTCAGTACAAGGAACGATCTGGTGACTGTTCCAACCGAAGGTACTGTGAGTTTTACGAAATAGATTCCATTCGGAACCGCACTGTTCCAGGAGAGAGAATGCGTTCCCGCCTCAAGTTCACCGCTTTCAAGGGATGTGACCATTCTGCCTGACAGATCGTATACCGCCAGTTCCACCTCACCTGTCGCAGGTACACCGAACTCAATCGATGCCATCGAGACAACCGGGTTGGGGACAGGTCTGCCCAGGAAGAATGAGGGTAGTGTCCCTGAGGAACCTTCTCCGATTCCAACTTGCTGATCAGCCATAGTCACATCAGGGTACATGTTGTGTGCCGTTGATGTGATGGTTACCGCGCTCGGTCCGGGAATCGTTGGAATAGTGAGGTACACGATACCGGATGCATCGGTGTAGTCCGAATCAAGCAGTTCATCAGTGTCTGAGTAGTATGCGCCAACAAGCGCTCCCTCAACGGGAGCTTTGGCATCATCAGTAACCGTAACCTGGAAGGTTCCCTGCTGAATAAGGCCGTGAGTGTTGGTCATTATGGGAAGGGGAGCGGTATCGTTGTAAATGTCCGTTTCCGGGCATCCGAAAAGGGTTGTCATCATTATCAAGTCATCACTGTATTCGTCTCCATAGTATTCATTACATTTGAATTTGCCCCATGTATGTGCAGCTCCGAGATGATGAATTTCTTCTGTGAAGTAACCCCTGAAAGTATTGACCTGCAGGGTGTCTCCCGTTCCGATCCATGTGTAAGTGGAGGAGCCCATGATGGCTAAAGCTCCCTTGGGGTCAGCGATGGTTCCTTCGGAAAGGAAAGCCTCACAGAAGCAGTAGTAGTTGTCGAATTCACCATTCTGGCAGCCTATTGTAAATACCCATGGCATCATTCTGCCGTTCGTAAGGGCTGCTATGTTTGAAATGCTGAATCCTGATGTTACCCATTGGGTAGGGCTGCCATGTCCTATGTAGTTTATGACCTGGCGACCTTCATTGATGTCGGCTACGATCGCCGAAAGGCTTGGAGGTATGCCTCCCAGAGCATCACAGTAGAAGTCAGATTCGATGCCATGTGCCTGGAAAAGTTGATGAAGCATTAGAGATTCTTCAGCAGCACAGAACGGGCTGGTGCATCCCATACTAAAGCCCTTCATGAACCAGTTCTCGCCGGGCTGGTAAGGGTTCATTTCATTCTGATGTATCTTCCAGGAGATATATGCAAGATCTTCCGTATCATTGTCACCGCAGATCCTTCCGATATTCATCGATGGAAGAACTCCCGAACCCACAACGGCATACTGATTGTCCGCGGCATGAGCAGTACCACCAGGCGGAACATTGGTATACTGTGGAGTAGGCACAACAGTGTCTCCACCTACCAGCATGATGTACTCCGGAGGGTTGGGCCATGTGTTAAAGGCATCCTCTAAATAAGAATCAATGGCGCTGACAGAAGTCCCTATTACGGACAGGAGACCAACTTCTACATTGTAACCTTTCTGCCTCTTCCAGCTGATAAGATCCTGGGCTTCGGCAATTGTTTCCTCTGTGCCGATGAACACGTAACTTCCATCGATAACGTCGGTGTCCATCACCGGTTCGAAACCTATAACCTCATTGTAGAGTCTCAGAAAACTTCTGCTATATCCAATGGTGGATCGTGTGAGTTCGTTTTCACCGCTGCCGCCTATACCCTTAACATTTACAACAACCGAAGTTGTAATGGAAACGTCTCCAGTCACAGGATTAACCGTTACAGGATTGTAACGTACCCAGGCTACGCGGATATCCCTGAGAATAATAATGGATTCCAGCTCCACTGAGTTGGCGGGAAATGTCTGTGATGCATTGTAAACGGAGTTGTCGATCCTGTACGGGGAAGGTCCTCCTGAGTATGTTGCAGATGGCTGACAAGGAGCAACGTCGTACTGACCGAGGTACAGGCTCTCTTCACTTACAATTTCAATCTCGATGTTGCCGTATGACGGAATAAGAACCATCCTTCGAATAACCGGCAGGTCAGGAGAACCTACAATTGACAGAAAACCCCCGTTTGAAGGTATGCGAAACATGGTTCCGGGTCCGAAGCCTTCAAGTTCGATCTCAACAGATTCCAGTGCGGAGAGATTGAATTCGATAAGCTTTCTGTTGTCTGTTGATTCAAGAAGAAGGACATCTTCAACCGCGTCAGTGGAACGATAGACTATCTCTCCCGATGCGAAAGCTGCCGCGAAAACCAATGTTAACAGTATGAAGAATTTCATTTCCAGGTTCCCCCGTTCGATAATATTGAGCGGTTAGATAAAGAATAATTAATTGAAGTATTCTTCTGAATTACCCTCATGTCAATACGATGAGATATCAGAATTCCGGAGAAAGGAAACGTTTCCAGAAACGCAAGTTACTATTCAGAAGTTATACCTGACTGCCCTTGGTATTTCAGCAGAACTATCACAAGTACAGAAAGTTCTCAGCCAATTCCGTCAATCAAGCATCTCGTAGTTTAATGTATCACTATCACAGTTTTAGTCTCTACTGCGTTACCAGATACAAGAGATACATAGTATATCCCTGTAGGAATGCTGTGTCCGTTCGAATCTTTCAGATCCCACTGGATATGATGGTGTTGCATTCCAGGTGATTCCTCTACAAAGGTATTAAGCAGATGTCCGGATATGTCATATATACGTACAGTCGAAACAGCAGCTTCAGATGACATAAAGTTAATACTTAATGAACTCACTACAGGATTTGGGAATATTGTGAAGTAATCGTCAATCTCGCTATCCCGAGATGATAATTCTGTACTGCTCAGATTATCTTGACTAATTGAGTTATTAACATCTGATTCAGGAGGATCAAGATATTCAACATGACTAATTGGAGTAGTAACCCCAAGGGTATACTCGTCCCATTCTATTCTAACTCCTCCGATAAGTCCAGTATGTCCTATGTTCGTAATCCTAGTTCGATACGTTTTTCCTGGTTGAATCTCTTCAAACCATTGTGCACCTGAACCAATGTATTCTTCAGTTGTGTTGCCCATATTGTAAGCATCATACATTGTAACAAAGAGTTCAATATTTCGTTCGTGTGGGTAAGTAGGTTCATCAGGTATCGTACATTTTCTCCAACCGATCCAGCCATATCTATCTCTTTCAAAAGTATAAGGTTCATAAGGATTTAAAGGTGGGTAGGTTACCGTTGTCGCCCGACCTCCGTATATATCAGCCTGTATTTCGGAAGTGCCAGGATCATAGATTACTCTATCCTCTATAATAGCACCATTATAATCAATAATATATGCATGCAGCACATCCTCAGTAGTAGCTTTACACATCCATGCTCCACCATAGAGATTACATGAAGTGGATCCACCACCACTCCAATTCGTTTCATGAAGAAGCTGTGCTCCAGCCCATGCTCCGGTAGGAGTTATTTCATGACTGATATATTCAATGGAATCAAATTTATCATCGGTATTATCATGCTGATTTGGTGTGTATATAGCATCATAATACGCAAATATAGTGGCCCTTGAATCCTGTTCGGAATCCAGCCCATTCGAAGTGCGACGATACCCGTCGAACATATTGCTTTCCATAATTAAGTGATGCACCATTTCATAGTTACCGGAACCTCCAGAACCAAAAGCTGGAACAATTGTTGAGGCATCTGCATCAAGATGTTTCTCTGCAAGATCGTAAGCAAGCCCTCCATTTATTGTCAAATCAACGATTTGATTGCCCATATAGTCCGGTGGTTGATCGCAGTTAACACCGGTAGAATGATAGACAGCTGAAGTAACACCTCCCTCCGAAGCAATAGAGGTTTCATCAAGAGCAAGGGGTATTATTTTCTCCCACTCAACATTGGGAGCAAGACCTGTGACCAATTGTATCTTCATTGAAACTGTCGAGGCAAGATTTGTTACCGGTTCGCTAAACAATAGTTGTAATGAGTATTCATTATATCCGTCACCAGTTCCGATATAAGCCCAAGATGGAATTCCAGTATCGGAATCCAGTGTTCTTCCCTCACCCTGATTGTTCGGCACATTCACTTCATATGAGCCCGACCAGATAACCTGCGAAGGATTATCTTGCAGACGAATACTGGTGAGTCTCGGTGCCCAGTTATTAACGATTACACCGGTAACTGGAGATTCTGGTACTGTGATATCATCCACCGGCAATATTATTGAAGTTTTGTTATCAAGTCTTTCAGGGAAAGCCATAACTTCTATCGCATATCGCCCATCCATAAATGTTGCAGCTTCATCAATGTTTGCTCTGTTTCCACCATCCGAAGTGCATAATCTTGTATCCCAGCCCCCTCTGCAGAACTCCCAAGCGTTGTAATCCTCTTGATGACTATAGGGATTTATCCAGACAGTTTCGACACCGGGGAATGATGCATCCCCTCTTGCAGATACGCAGCTATTAGTCAAGCAGATATTGTTTGACCAATGCTGGAAACCACCAAAGAATACTTTCTTGTATTCGTCAAGATAATTCTCAGGATCATTATCATCAAAGATATAATCACTAAAATCATACAAAGTTCGCCATGTTCCCAGAAGAGCTGGTTGGTATGTCTCATATTCGAGATTGCTGGGATTCTGTCTTAGTATCCGCCACATGACTTTACGAGTAATACAGGAATCATTTTGCGGATTATAGTTGTAGTAAGTATATGGTCTCACTATAAGATCGATTACTTCATATATTTTATCCTGTGCCGGGATTACATTTTCAACGCCTTCAGTAGCAAAAATAATACCCGTTATTGATGCAAAAGCCCCACACGGACCATCATCGGTCGGACCAAATTCAGCTTCATTATAAAGTCCCCAATAGCGAGTTAGATAATCGATTGGATTGAAGTATCCTGGTTGTTCATATGGATCTTCATATGAATCTATGCCAAGCCAGCTGAAATGAACGTGGCTTCCTTGACTTGGGAGTTCTACCAACTCAGAAATAACCACTCTATTGAAGTATGTAGTATCCGCTAATATTAAACGAGGATGGTTTACGTCTATATGCCCATAATGCCATCCATAATATGCATAAGGTCCTCTTCCGATCAATGCAGATCCTTCAATTGCATCATCAATGATGGTATCCTGCTGAGTACTTACTCTTAATACCCAGAATCCACCATCATCTGGATAAGGAGCATCTACCAGATCACCAACAGAACCATGAAAATCAAGAGCTCTGTGGAAATCATCAGTATAGTTATATTGACCGTATCCTCTCCGTAGAGGCGCATCATAGTTCAAAGGCCATGCAGTTCGATAATCTGGGTAATCAATGTCAATTGAAGATATGATCAGGAGTAAACTCAGATATAACATACTATCTCCCCTCAATCAGGCAGGAGTGTATTCTCTCTCCATCAAAGTACCAGAAGCCGGAATTATCACTGCGGAACTTCCCGTATGTATCAATGAATCTAAAGCTGCCCTGTGATATGCTAGTAGATAACCATATGATTTTCATATCTGCTGATAGTAATACAAGTCGAGCGAATATATTTGGACGATCATACGCGAGCATGCCTAGTAGATATCCACTATTGGATATGGAATGACATCTTAATGAATGTGGCATACCTGGTTCTGAGATGGAGTTGGGTGCCTGAAAGTGACTGGTAAGCTCATATGATCCATTCTGTAGTGACACCGTTCTTACTCCAAAACTGTTAATTGGTCTGAGGGGAGTAATCTGAGGGTGCGTCCAATACCCTACTGCTATTAAGGACTCAGACTCGCTGAATACTGGATTGGATGTCTGTTCCTCAAATTCAATACGCGCAATTTGATCACAATCAGTAGATTTGATGACCTGTAAATTGTGGTTATTATTACTTATAATGTAAGTTCCATCGCGGGAAATATGAAATTCATCAGCCCTCTCATGCAATTCACTGTTCCACATAAGATTCCCCTGGATGTCGTATGCACGTAAGCTGTCGTAGGTGGTTGTGTAAAACCGGTCACCTGCATCTGATAAACCCACAAACGCATGTCCCCAGCTGAAGTTATCCCTGGACAAAATGCAGTTGAAATCTGAATTGTACATCCTCAAATAGGTGTAGTGTTTCAGGAGTATTGTTCCATCGTTGGTTACACGGATGAGAGGATTACCCGGTAATTCCATCCCACTTGAGAAAAGAGGTATTGATTTAACCGTGCTCTCTGCCAGATCAAACAAGATAAGCTTCTCATCGCTACTACAGTATCCCAGAAGATACTGACAGTCTGGAGAGAAGGTCATTCTCCAAATGTCACCAGAGTATGGAATTCTATCTACAACAATATCGCCTTCAAGTTGAAGAACGTAGTTCTGATCAACTAGAACAGTATGCCATTCAAAACCTTCCTCCGATTCGACACTGTAGACTGTTCCTAAATGTGTGTATGCCGGATCGATCAGATCCATGACATTCAGGTTCCATTCCTCAACGATGCGGACATCAGGTGAAGTCCAGCTTGATTCCGATGTAATTGCAGGCGGGATAACAAGCATGATCATGCTGATGATGTTAACAACCATTTTCCCCTCTTTCGATATTTATGGATATCTGACCCCAATTGTATTGATATTACAATAAATTGCATGAAAACACGATTATTTTATGATAATTATATAGGCAAAGATAATTCCATCCCCTCAGTTGGAATTTGCGCTAATATAAATGCCATCTATAGCATAATAACTATATGACTAAATAATAGAAAGGGAGTATGCTCAAGTCAACGCAGTTAGTGTTTCACCAGAAGCCCACGAAATTCCCTCCATGGTAAGCTCTGAAATCGGAAGATCATCCCACTCCTTCCATCTTCCCTCTTCATATCCAATATCGTGTTATAATTTCCCACCGTAGAATACAGGATAGTCGTTACAGAGGGGGGCAGGTTGTGAAGATTTACGCTATTGGCGACCTGCATCTTTCTCTTGCGAGCGGAAAACCCATGGATATTTTCGGTGAGCACTGGAAGGACCATCACAAGTTGATCGAGAAGAACTGGAAGGAACTGGTCACGGAGAATGACCTGGTGCTGCTGCCGGGAGACCTTTCATGGGCCATGAAACTGGATGAAGCCTCCTTGGACCTGAACTACCTTGGTGAACTCCCCGGGAGGAAGGTCATTACAAAAGGTAACCATGATTACTGGTGGTCATCACTTTCGCAAATAATTACAGTACTGCCGCCCGATGTGATTCCCCTTCAGCATACAGCCTTCGATGCGGGAATTGCAGTAATTACCGGTACTCGGGGGTGGATAACACCTCTTTCCGAGGAATATGATGAAGAGAAGGATGAGAAGATCTACAGGCGGGAGCTTCACAGGCTTGACCTGGCACTGGAATCTGCCGCAGAGGTAGAAACTGGTGGAAAACCGCTGATAGTAATGATGCATTATCCTCCAGTTGTTTCAGGGAAGGAGACAGAGTTCTCACAGATGCTTTCAGGCGGGGGTGCGGATATTTGCATATACGGTCATATTCACTGTTCCCCCGGCCAATGGCCAGGGGGGCTGGATGTCGAAATAGGCGGAGTGAAGTACATGAACGTTTCCGCTGATTATCTTAATTTCAGACCGATGAGGATTCTATGCTAGTGAACGCGTCAGCTCTGGGTATGAGATTCGGAGCAGAAGAGATATTCGAGAACGTCAGTTTCACCATCAACCGGGGGGACAGGACCGCTCTGGTCGGGGTTAACGGCGCCGGGAAAACCACTCTTCTGAAAATTCTCACTGGAGAGCTTGAACCCGTATCCGGAGATTTTCACGTATCCGGAGGGGTAAGGGTTGCCCATCTGCCGCAGCAGATGAGCAGATTTCCCGATGGACCGCTGCTGGATACAGTGTGCAGAGAAGCAGGAGAAGCCGCCAGGGCTCTGGAGCAGATGCGGATGATCCACGCTGACCTTGAGAATACTGATGACAGTGGCAGGCAGAAGCAGCTTCTTGATAAGCTGGCGGATGCACATGATGTTGCTGACTCGACGGACGCTTTCAATATCGGCAACAGGGCGGAGAAGGTCCTTTCAGGCCTTGGCTTCACCGTTTCTGATTTCGATAAGCCAATGGAAGATTTTTCAGGGGGATGG
>JAGLOY010000075.1 GCA_023138735.1 Candidatus Aegiribacteria sp.
GAACCCACGAACCACCTTGACCTGGAAGCGAGAATCTGGCTTGAGGAATACCTCAGAAAATTCAAAGGTGCCGTATGGGTGATCTCACATGATCCGGGATTTCTCGATCGCGTTGTATCTCGTGTATTCGAGCTGGAGTTCGGAGAACTGTCCTCCTATACCGGCAATTATTCCTTCTACGAACAGAAGAAGCGGGAGGATATCTCCCGAAGAGAAAAGCAGGCCAAACATCAGGCTGAACAGATAGAAAGAATAACGCGATTCATAAAGAGGTTCAAGGCAACCGAAAGCAAGCGTTTTCAAGTGCGCAGCCGCGAGAAGATGCTTGAGAAATTGGAAGTAATACAGACCCATAGAAATCCGGGACACATGCGTCTGAGATTCCCCGACCCTCCAAGAAGCGGAAAGATCGTAGCCCGTCTTGAAGATGTGTCCAAGCGGTACGATAAAACAGTTTTCAACGATGTGAACCTTGAAGTTGTCAGGGGAGACCGTATCGGCATCGTCGGAAAGAACGGCGAGGGAAAATCAACACTCTCAAGGATACTTGCCGGAGTTGAAAGCCCGACCGCGGGAAGCCTCGTACTGGGATCCGGTGTTGAAACAGGCTTCTACACTCAGGAGGTGGACCAGAACCTGGACCCTGGACTCAGCCTTCTCGAGCAGCTGGCTGCCATCAGCCCCTCAAGTTCCGATAAAGAACTGCGAAGCATACTGGGCGGATTCCTGTTTACGGGAGATGATGTTTTCAAAAAAACAGGTATTCTCTCCGGCGGAGAGAAAAGCCGCCTTGCACTTGCACGAATTCTGCTGAGTCCTGTCAACTTCCTGATACTGGATGAGCCGACCAACCACCTTGATATCTTCTCTCGGAACGTGCTGTGCGAAGCCCTTGAAAAGTACCCCGGAACACTGATCCTGATCAGCCATGATGAGCAGCTTTTATCGCTGCTGGCGGATAAGGTGTACGAAGTTCAGAATGGTGGAATCAGTCTCTTTGACGGTTCTTTCGACTACTATCTGCGTAAGAAGCAGGAGCGGATTCGAAGAATGCTCGAATCCGGGAAGAGCAGTTCCGCTCCCGGCAAATCACCGAGAGAGACGGAAAAGGAAAGAAAAAGGCATGAAGCTGAACAGCGTAAAGCTCTGTACACCAGCCAGAAGAAAATACGGACCAGTATAAGCAGAATTGAAAGAAAACTCCTCCCTCTTGAGGAAAAGCGGGAAGAACTTGAAGCGCTTCTGCAGGATCCTGAAGTTATCTCTGACACAGCCAAACTTGTTAAACTTCAGAAGGAACATGCTTACGTCTGTCAGGAGATCCAGGAATACGAAAAAACATGGGACGAACTTGCAGAGGAAATGAACTCCGGAATATGAAATGCAGATGTGATTGATTGCAGACGGGAGGTGCTGATTTGATTAAGAAATTCTTTACAGTAGGAGCATTTATCTTTCTAGGCTTGCTGGCGGCCTGCGGGCAGATTGAGCAGGTTAATCCCGATATCTCGGGTGCATGGGAGGGATCTATATCTGTCAGTGGTATCGAACTCGATATAAACGTAAATTTTATTGCCGATGATAACGGATCGTACGAAGTCAGTATGGATATTCCAGTTCAGGGGGCTTTCGGGCTGGAACTGGAGAATATCTTCGTCAGGGATGACAGCGTTGGATTTGATCTGCCGTCGAATCTGGGAGAGGCTTCGTTCGCGGGAGTGATAGATGGAGATCTGATAAGCGGTATCTTCAGCCAGGGGGGGGCCGAGGGCAGTTTCGAGCTGCGTCGAACTGCTGAGATCAGCATGGAGGAGATTCCCTATACCGAGATCGAGGCAACCATTACAGGTGACGATGTTTCACTGGCTGGTACTCTCACCATTCCGGAGGGTGCAGGTCCCTTTCCAGGAGTAATTCTGTTCACAGGCAGCGGTCTTCAGGGCAGGGATGAGAATGTCATGGGCTTCCGGGTGTTCGGTGAACTTGCCGATCATCTTACACGATCGGGTATCGCTGTCCTTCGCTGTGACGACAGGGATTTCGGAAGCTCCACGGGCGAGCTTGATCAGGTTACGGATTCAGTATTCGCCTGCGATGCTTCTCTTATGGTTGATTACATGCTTGCTCAGGCTGAAGTCGATCCTGGCCGGATCGGGATTCTGGGTCACAGCGAGGGCTCGACAGTAGCTTTCATCACGGCAGACTGGAAGCCTGAAGACGTAGCTTTCGTCGTTAGCATGGCAGGCCCGTCCATCAGCGGCTACGAGGTTCTGCTTGGTCAGATAGAGATGCTCTGCCTTCAGGCCGGTCTTCCAGAGGAGGAAATTGCCCGGAATGTCGAGACTCAGAGAAAGGTCATGGATATCATCCTTGCAGGGGATGATCACACCGGACTCGATGAGCTGTTCCGATATGAAACGCTTGCGTCGCTTGAGGATTTATCCGAAGAAGAACTTGCGGGATTGGGTGATATAGATGTCTACGTTGATTACGTCGTTGCACAGTCCATTTCCCAGGTTGAGTCGGAATGGTTCCTGAATTTCCTTCAGCACGATCCCGCGGACGAGATATCCGCTGTTTCCTGCCCGGTGCTGGCGCTATGCGGTTCTCTGGACATACAGGTTCCGCCTGATCGGAATCTTGAGCCGATGCAGATGGCTCTTTCAGCGAATCCTCTTGCCAGTGTAATAGTAATCGACGGGGCAAACCATCTGTTTCAGGCTGCAGTTGACGGTTCGGTTGAGGAGTATGCTACGCTGGAACCTGAGTTCATTGATGGGTTTGAATCGACAGTGTCGGACTGGATACTGGACGTAACGTCTACTCCACGCTGACGTAAAGCTGCATCAGTACACCCTCATCCGAGGGAATGAACTCGGCCGGGTAGTACTCGAAATCGTAACCTGCCCCATGTTCATAGGCTGATACAAGCAGCCATTCACCGTAGATGTAGGCATATGCCTCCTCCACCTCTTCGAACGGGAATGTGAAAACCGCGTACTCACCTCCGGGGATATTCAGTTCAATCATTCCCCCAGGAAGCGGGCCGGTCATATCCGACTCAACGCAGGCGAGGTAGGAGAACTCATCGCATATTTCGCTATTCCCCCAGAAAACTCCGTAAGCATCGTCATCCATCTCTACTCCGGGGATCTCCTGAATCCTGGGAACGAATTCCTCCCAGAGAGTCATTATTTCCGTGGAGTCAGAACTGTGGATTTCCGATCCGATTACGGTGAAGCCCTCTATGGTTACGATTTCGACCTCTATCACGAAGCTTTGATCCACCTCTTCGGCAAATACATTAGTGATCGAAAAGAGTATGAGCACTGTTGCTGTTATTCGTAACATTCCTGAATCTCCTTTCCGGGTCGGTGGCATTTCTTCGATATCACCTGTTGAGCAATGCTCTGATAAATGCGTTACCCTCAATCGTTCCGTAGCTGCCGCCCTCAGTGCTGGTTTCATCGTAGCTGGTGACATCGTCGGGATTCTCTCCCGGATGATATATAAGGAACGGCACCGGGTCATGGACATGGGTTCTGACATCGCAGGGGGTTCCGTGATCCGGTGTGATGGCAATAGCCACTTCTTCCTTCATCTTATCCGTTTCCTCTATGATGAACCTGACTACTCTTCTATCGAGATACTCGATAGTTCTTATCTTCAGGTCCACATCACCCTCATGTCCCGCTTCGTCCGTTGCTTCAACATGCAGGTAGACGAAATCGTAATCTCCTCTCAGCGCATTGATAGCTGCCTGAGCCTTTCCCTCGTAATTGGTATCGTAGAGGCCGGTAGCGCCTTCAACCTCTATAACATCCATCCCGGCGTAGATGCCAAGACCTTTCACCAGGTCCACTGCCGAGATGACAGCACCTTTAATTCCGTACAGTTCGGTTAGAGTTTTCATCTGTGGTTTGTGGCCGGGAGACCAGAACCAGACTGAATTGGCAGGATCCTTTCCTTCAGCAATCCGCTGCAGATTGACCGGGTGATCCTTCAGGATCTCTTGCGATTTCAGAATGAGAATGTTGAGGAGAGCAGCCGTTCCATTACCTTCCGGTTTAAATGGATTTATCATCACATCACTGAAATCCGTACCGGGGACATCGTGCGGCGGTGTACAGGAAATGGCATCGCTTCCATTCTTAAGCACAAAAAGATGCCTGTAGCTCACACCTGGATAAAACTCAATGATTTCGGATCCCAGCTCCTTATTCAGAGTATCGATAAGTTGTCGGGATTCCGCTGTGCTGATATGTCCGGCGGAGTGATTCTTTATCTTCCTGTTCTCGACACAGATAAGGTTGCATCTCATTGCAAGATCAGAATATTCCAGTTCAACTCCCATGCTGGCAGCTTCAAGTACTCCCCTGCCGGCAAACACCAGAGCGGGATCATAGCCCAGTACAGAAAGGTTGGCCACTGCACTTCCAGGAGGCATGTCAGGCTGCACAGTTACGAACTTCCCGCATCTTCCCCTTTTGCTGAGTGAATCAATATTCGGTGTGTCGGCAACCATGAGCGGTGTTTTTCCGCCGAGACTCTCGATGGGGCGGTCAGACATCCCGTCTCCAAGAATAATTATGTACTTCATGATACTCCATTTCTCCACCGGAAGATAACTCTCCAGCCCGGCCCAGCCAATTGAACCATGAGGTTCTATCAGAAGCCATATTCTTGAATCGATACTGGTTGACCTGTCTATCTTATCGGTGTAATCTTATTATGGTTGAATTATGAAGGGAGAGGGTTCTTTTGAGTTGTTGCAGATCCCTGAGTCTTCAGTTTTGTATTCCTATTGTTCTTTCAGTTCTCCTGTTTCCTGCAGAGCTCTCAGGACAGACCTATCCCGAAATACAATGGTGGTTCGATCTGGATGCCCCATCATTCGGTTCAGCTGCCGTTGATGACATCGATGGTGATGGTCTTCCCGAGATAGTTTTCGGAACGTATTTCAACGATGAAAGTTTCCATGCCCTAAACGCGGAAAATGGAACTGAGTTATGGAGCTTCTTCACCGGCGGATGCAACGATGCTTCGCCTGTTATAGCCGATGTGGACCTGGATGGGGAGCTGGAAGTTATCGCCGCGGCATCATCACCCTACCATGTGTACTGCCTTGATGGGGCTACCGGGGCTGTTGAATGGTCAACATCTACAGGATATCCCAACTGCATCGATTCACCTCCTGCTGTTGCGGATGTGGATGGGGATGGAAAGCCCGAAGTGGTTCTTGGTACATTCAACGGCAACGTATTCTGCCTTGACGGTGAGAACGGGAACATCGCCTGGCAGTGCAGCCTCGGAACTACCAGTGCTATACAGACCTGTCCCAATATTCTGGATGTTGACAGTGACGGAGATCTGGATGTAGTAGTGGCACAGTGGAACGGAGATAACAGAATATACGCTCTGGAGGGATTCGATGGATCCATTCTATGGTTCTCGGATCTTCCCGGGGATTACATGTACCATGGAGGCTCCTTTGCCGATGTGGATGCGGACGGAAAACCGGAGATAGTAATAGGTTCATACGATCACAACATATATATGCTCAACGCCGAGGACGGAAGCCTGGAGTGGAGCTACTATGCCCCTTACTACGTTGCTGCCCCCACTTCCATTGCCGATCTGGATGCTGATAACGATCTGGAGATCGTTTACACTTCCCATAACATAATCGGAGTACTGGACCATATCGGCGATCCTGCATGGAGTTACACTTCCGGTGGGAGTATGTTCAGAGGAGCGGCACTGGCAAATATCGACGGAGACACGATTACGGATATAATCTTCGGTGACGATAGTGGAATCCTCACAGCCCTGCGGGGAACATCACCGGACATAATATGGGAGATAGACCTCGAGGCGCACTACGGGAACACCTTCAATATTGATAATGCGCCTGTGATTGGTGACTTTGACGGTGACGGGAAGCTCGATGTATTCGTGGTCGGAGGGTATGGTACATCCTCCACTCCCGAGAACAATCATGGGCGCGCATACATGCTATCCGCAGGGGAAGGTTCGGGACCAGGATGGCCCATGTTCAGGCATGACATCCGTCGCAGCGGTTGTTTCGAGGGCTCCGGAATGGGTATTGAAGCAGCAGATCTGCTGCCTTTACTGAATGACTTGAACTGCTATCCCAATCCTTTATCATCCGTTACTCGAATGATATTCCATCTCACTGCAGCATGCCATGTTAGTGGTGAAGTGTTCGATCTCTCCGGCAGGAAAGTGAAGGGAGTTATTGACCAGGATCTGCAGGCTGGACAGCATCAGTATAACCTGGATCTTGCACACCTTCCCTCCGGTGTATACATTGTGCGACTCCGGGTCGGGACAGTTAGTTCAGCGCTGCAGATAGTGAAACTGGATTAGAGCCTTTCAATCTCCTGATCGATGTCATTCAGCTGCTTCTCGGCAAAGCTCAGGCTTTCGCGGAGAAGCACCAGAATCTCCTCCTTTGATTCAGCGTTTCTCTCAGAATCGGTCTCGATGAAGTTGATTTGAGATCGTGCTTTACTGATATCGGCTACATGAGCCTGTCTCATGTTGAGAAAGTACAACCGGTTTGATCTTCTGTGGTCACGTCTGTGATGATATTTACGAATATAGAAATAGATCACCGGCATCAGAAACAGGATCAGGGCAGCGGTGATCTTCGTCATGACGGATATACCTGGAGCCAGCAACGCACCGAGCAATGGAATAGACATTGCGAGGAAGGAAAGAAGCATGATTCTCTCGTTGCCCTTTTCAGTTGCCTGCTGCAGTATCTGCTCATCATGCACTTCTCCGGGAGTGGCTATATTGCTAAGAGCATACTTGACGTGCTCCATGTTCAGATGAAGACTGGCTTTTCTGCGATTGAAATCTACCCTGTATTCTTCAGCGCATTCATCGACAAGCCCTTGTATGGAGATCTCTTCGACCTGATGGAGCATGCTTACAGTAGTGGTGTAGAAGTCCAGATAATTCAAATCCCAGACTTCAATCCTGTTTTTCAGCTTATTCCAGTAGATCCTGTTCTTTTCGTTGAGGTTCTTCTTAATCAGTTTTGCTTCGATTTTTATCTTTTCCATCCATTTGATCAGGATGGACATATATAAGTCAGTAAGACTCCGGCGGTAGACAAGGACTCTGTAAAACTCGAGAAAATCCTGCTCCTCTATGGAGCAGTAGTACACATTATCCGACTTGATTACTTTCCCTCTAATGACTGTTATGTGTTCAGCATCCGAAGCTCCTGGTGGACCACTCTGTTCGCCGCAGATTATTGAGGAGACATCAAGCCGTGGCTCCAACAACAAATGGACATCATTCCCAAGAAAATAGGTTTCGAGCATCGAAGTGTCCCTGATTGCTTTGTGGATTTCCATCTGAGCATTCTCGTCAAGGATATTGATATCTTTCATCCGGGGTAAAATGTCTGCGTACTGCATTATTCTGAAGAAGAACATCCAGCTGTAACGCAGAAGGGATTCCTCAGACCTTTCACCATCTGCTACAATCACAATCTTTTCAGAAAGAAGATTGAGGGATGTAAAACGATCGGAATATTCTTCCGGTTCAAAGCATATCTCGAACATCACAATTCCCGACGGGAATGCGAAAGCGTTCAGATGAAACTCAACTTCAGAATCCTCATCCTCATTCTGCAGCAACACTCCTTGTGATAGACCAGATAGCTGAACTCCCTCAATATGTTGATTGAGCTTAACGGATGCAGTTTGTACTTCGGGATACATTTCACCGACTTTGCGGGTCAGTTCAGTTATATCGATAATGCCCGAGATTGCAACGGAGAAATAGCGGTAGATTCTCATTCAAAATCTCCTAGTAATTACTTCTCAGGAAATCCTTGAAAGCGCTGTATTCCGTCGGGAGGTGTTCGTATGACTCCTCCTTCTCTTCAAGGCCCTGCAGGCTCGGAGGTAATTCAGGGTCGTAAGAGAGGATTTCCCTGATCTTTTCAGGAAATTTGGCCGGATGAGCCGTTTCCAGTGAGATGCAGAGCTGATCTATGTCATCCCCGGCGTCCCGAAGGTAATGCTGAAGCCCAGCCCAGCCGACTGAACCATGAGGTTCGAGGAGAAGGCCATATTCCTTGTAAGCGCTGCTGATCATTGCTTCCGTCTCGGCATCGGTTATACTGATTGCGTACATGTTTTCCCTGATACGATCGAGGTCCGGTGCGGTACTTATCGCGCCATGCTCATCCATATTGCCTCCGTACAGTTGAACCAATCTCGGGATATTACTCGGATGACCCACATTCATCGCGCTTGATATGCAGTTGCGGGAAGGTACGAGTTTTTCATAGAAACCGGATTTCACAAACTTCGGGTATTCGTCATTCTCGTTTGTAGCCACCACGAACTTCTTAACTGGAAGACCCATATTCATCGCGATGAGTCCGCCGCAGAGATCACCGAAATTACCGGAAGGAACGGAGAAAACCACTTTTTCCTTCGGGTCTCCTGAACAAAGCTCAGCGAACGAGTAGAAGTAATACATTGTCTGCGGAATAAGCCGTCCGATGTTAATCGAATTCGCGGATGAAAGGTTCAGATAATCCAGTTCAGAATCGCCGAATGCTTCTTTTACCAGCGCCTGGCAATCGTCAAACTTACCGTCGAGAGCGAGTATCGATACATTCTTTCCAAGAGTTGTCATCTGTTTTCGCTGTCGTGCGGTTACTTCCTTCTCGGGGAAGAGGACTACGACTTTGACGTTGTCCAATCCATAGAAAGCGTTTGCGATGGCGCTTCCAGTGTCACCTGATGTTGCAGTGAGAATGAGCAGTTTCCCGTTGTTACGGTTAAGGAAGTACTGCATGAGGCGGCCCATCATCCTCGCAGCGAAATCTTTGAAGGAAGCTGTAGGTCCCTGATCCAGCCTCATCACATATTTCCTGTCGTAGACATGTTCCAGTGGGACTTCGTAATTGTAAGCGTCAATGACAATCCGCTGCAGATCTTCATCAGGAATTTCACCTGCCAGAAATTTCCTGCCCACTGCATAGGCTATTTCGTGATACTTCGCATCTGAAAAGTCGCGGATCTCATCCAGCGAAAGTCGAGGTATCTCATCGGGCATATAGAGACCGCCATCCGGAGCTATTCCCTTCAGAAGCGCCTGTTCAAAAGTGACCGCAGGAGCTTTGAGATTCGTTGATTTAAAAAGTATCTGTCTGTTTTCCATATTGGGTTTCCTGCTTATCTTCTGCTCCCTCACCCGGACGAGGACAGTCGGTTTCTGATACAGTCGGCGAGTCTTTCAACCGCTGCAGCCAGCTGTTCCTTCGCGGCGAACGAAAAGTTGATTCTCATTGTGTTAACTGGAGGGTTCTCCCCGAAGAATACATCCCCCGGAACGAATGCCACCTTGAATTTTATTGCATCGTAAAACAGCTCGTGAGTATCTATTTCTTCCGGTAGAGTGACCCAGAGAAAAAGGCCACCATCCGGTTTGGTCCATGTTACTCCGAGTTCTTCGGGAAAGCACTTATCCATGGTGGAAAGAAAAACCTCGAGCTTTTCACGATAGTACTTTCTGCACTTCAGAATATGTTCCTCCATGCCCATCTCGGTCAGGAAGGCAGCGCACATGTCCTGATTGTATTTTGGAGTATTCAGGACGTTACCTTCCTTGATGTTGGTCATTCTTTCGATAACCTCGGATGGGCCGATATTGAAACCTATCCGCAGACCCGGGCAGAAGAGCTTCGAGAAAGTATACAGGCCTATGACGTTCCCTCCCCCTCTCTCCTGATCAAGCGAGTAGATGGAAGGAATGGTCTCTCCGTAGTACCTGAAGTCCCGGTAGGGACTGTCCTCCAGAACAGGGATGTTGTGATCTCTGCTCAAATCGAGAAGAGCATTACGTTTTTCGAGACTCATGGTAATACCGGAAGGATTCTGGAAATCCGGAATAACATAGATGAACTTGGGCTTTCTGCCTTCCTTCTCCAGATATTCTATCCTGGAGCGAAATCCATCCACATTGGAACCGTCTTCCTCGATATCCACACCCACAAATTCAGGACGCTGCATCTGGAAAGCGACAATTGCTCCTGCGAACGTTGGCCGATCGAGAAGGACAGCATCCCCCGGATTGAGGAAAAGCCTGCCTAGCAGGTCCAGGCCATGCTGGCCGGACGATGTTATCACGATATTCTCATGCGTAACATGGATATTGTCCCTTGCAAGAAACTGCACTATAGCATCAAGGAGCACCTGCTCGCCTTTGATGGCGGTATACTGCATCACTTTCTCCAGGTTTTCCTCAAGGATCCTTCCGGAGACAAGCCTCATTTCATGCTTAAGGAACATATCCGGTGATGGCAGTCCTCCAGCGAGGGAAATAATCCCGGGGTCTTTAAGAAGATCGAAAAGCTTGCCGATGGAGTACCCTCCGTACTCCCTGATATTGTCTGAAAAGCGTGAATTCCAGTCCTGTATCATGAGAACCTCACCGTCAAATTCTAATATTCTACGTGTTTATTCAGTGTTTCTGGGCACTCTCCGCAAATATGGCCCTGATCCCTCTTCTCATCATAGCCCTGCCGTCCTTGGAAGCTCTAAGGGCTTTGTTGAAGATGACTTCGCCGATATCCCCGCCCATAGCTTCACGTTCCTCCTCCGATACGAAGTAGGTTGCCATTGTATCGAGCTCATGTGCGGTTCCATCGCTCTCGTATTTGAAAGTCATGTCAGTGCCGCTCTCCAGCACACTGAACATGTGATCGGTCCAGTTGAAGTCCGGAATGCCGAGGTCGGGATTGATGTAGATGTGAGCTGCAAGACTGACACCCTTGATACCGCTTGCATCAAGTTCTTTCGCGCACTGGATGAAATTGTCAGCTGTTGAGCCGTTACCGATGTTGATCTCGTAGATCGGGGAGGTGCCGTCCTCGCGGATGTATTCGTTCATGATATTGAGAAGCATCCGGAACTGCATCGGATTCTGCGTGGCAAGAAGCATCG
>JAGLOY010000076.1 GCA_023138735.1 Candidatus Aegiribacteria sp.
CCATGGTTGATCTGGTTCTTAAGAGGCCTCGTGGAACAGCAGTTATCTTTGTTGCCCTGCTGGTTCTTGCGATAGTCTCTTTCAATAAAGTTCCAATTGAAGGTACTCCCGATGCCACACTGCCAACACTGAACATCTCCGCCTACTGGTCAGGTGCCGATCCTGAAGCCATCTGTGAACAGGTTACCCGTCCCATCGAAGACGTTGCGCGTGAAGTTGAGGGTGTAATTGAAGTATCATCCACATCCAGATCCGGCTCCAGCAATGTGAGCGTGTCCTTCGAAAAGGGTACGGATATGGATGTTGCGGCAATGGTGCTTACCGAAAGGATCTCATTCCTGCAGGATGAGCTCCCCGACGCTGTAAGGACCGGGAGTGTAACACAGGCTGTTCCCCGTGAGCTTGATAGCGAGGGTTTTCTGATCTATGCCATCACCGGTACAGAGCCCTCTATTCTGAAGCAGATCGCGGACGATATCATCGTTCCCAGGCTTGAGCGTATCAACGGAGTAAGCTCCGTGATGGTGGAGGGTATCGGTAGACAGGAAATCGTTATTGATATAGACCGCGATGTCCTGAACGCCCTTGACCTTACCCTCTCCGAAGTTGGAAGTGCAGTGAGCCAGGGCATAGTGGACAGAAACGCGGGCGTAGCTGTTGATACATCCGGGCTCGAAGCGGTTATTCGTCTCTCTACTGTCCCGGGAAATGTTTCTGAACTTAACGATCTTGTTGTCTCAAACAGGGGCGGAAGGTTCATTACGCTTTCCGATATAACCAGCAGGATAATGGTAGATTACAGCGAAAGCAGCAACTACATTTTCAGGTACAATGGCATGGATCAGGTAACCCTTGCGATAGACCGGAGCGCTTCGAGCAACGCCGTCCGTGTGGCAGGAATGGTCAAGTCCGAGATAGAGGTGCTTGAAACGGAACTGCCCGAAGGTATAGAGCTCAACCTCATGGAAGACGGCACGGAGGGCATAACCAGCGATCTGAAGGAGCTGTCATGGAGAGCTCTTATTTCGCTTGCCGCTATTATCCTTATTCTTTTACTGCTGAACCACAGCCCGCTTTCCACACCATTGATACTGACCTCAATCATATTTTCAGCAGCAATGGCTGTTACAGCAGTGTATCTGGCCGGCTACAGCATCAATGTGCTTACACTCAGCGCCCTTGCAATAGCCTTCGGGCTTCTTGTCGACGGAGCTGTTGTTGTTCTTGAAGCCATAGGTTTCCGCAGGAGGAAGGGGATGTCCCCGATGGAGGCAGCCCGTGTCGGCGCGAAGGAAGTGGCGATTCCCATCCTTGGCGGCATACTTACAACAATGGTGGCTCTGGTTCCTATTCTTGCCAGTGAAGGTTTTCTGAAACTCTATTACCGGCCATTTGCATTCACGATCGTTGCCACACTAACTGCCTCCTACTTCATCTGCCTGACGCTTGTACCGTCAATTGCTGGAAGGTGGAAATCGAACAAATGGTACAGAGTGAGAAAATGGGACAGGCATCTTGCCCGGATGATTGCAGTTCTGCATCACAGGCCTCTTATCGCTGTACTTCTTTCTTTGCTGCTTGTGGCGGGTGGAGTTTACGTATTCATCACAAAAGTCGAAAAAGGACAGGAGTGGGGCTTCAGCTTCGATGTTGATTTCATAAATGTCTGGCTGCAGTTCCCTCCAGGGACTCCCCAGGATGTTGTGGATGATGCGACCAGAGGATTCGAAGATATTCTCACCAACAGCGACGGGATTAAATCAACAAGAACCTCGGTATATGGAGAAAGTGCCAGTATTTATTCGATCCTTACCGATGAGGCAGTTGAAACGGGATACGGACTTCAGATTGAAGCCGAAGCACGGGCGCTGGCCACGACCGTAGGCGGCACCAGGATGGTGGTTGTGCAGGGGATGAACCCCGAGCCGTACTGGAGAAGCACCAGAAGCGCCGGGATGATGCAGACAATCGAATTGCGGGGATTCGATTACCAGGGGCTCAAGAACATCGCGCTGGCCATGATGACAATGCTGGAGCGTCATCCAAGAGTAGGTGAGGTGAACATCAACTGGGATCCCAGAAGACCGGAACGCAACCAGCTTGCGGTGGTTTTCGACAGACAGGAACTCGCTGACCTGGGTGTGAATCCCTTCCAGATATTCCAGGCTTTCAGGTATAACCTGGCCGGGGGGTACGGGGCTGAGGTTCAGATAGGTGATGAAAGAATAGACATGACTTTCAGGATAGACGGTATGGAGAATCCCGAGCTTTCCGATGTTCTCGAGAGCCGAATCATGACCGCCGGCGGAACGATGGAGCTTGGTGACATTATCCAGATCGATACCCTTGATGTGCAGGGTTCCGTAGTAAGGGAAAACGGTGAGTACATCCGTACGGTGGCATACTCATTCATGGGCGCGGAGAGAATGGCCGCCCGTTTCAGGGTGACACTCCTGGACAACCTTGAACTTCCCTCCGGGTACAGGGTTTACGAAGAGGCTTACATACCCTTCTGGCTTCAGGATGATGATACCAATATGGACCTGATAGTATTGCTTGCAATCCTGGCCGTATTCGCTGTAACCGCCATAGTTTTCGAATCTTTCAAGGCTCCGCTTTATATTCTGGCCGTGATACCTATGGCTATGGTCGGAGTTGTTGCCGGTTTCTGGGCGTTTGATAAGATATTCACTCCGGAGGCCTACGTAGGGAGCGTTTTCCTCGTTGGTATTGCGGTTAACAATTCGATATTACTGGTAGACAGTTTTCAGAAGAAGATGAAAACCGGTATTGATGTCAAGAAAGTTGCGGACATGGTGGTCGCGGAAAGGCTCCGGCCTATCCTGCAGACCAGTGCCACGACGATTCTGGGGCTCCTCCCATTGGTCCTCTGGCCAATGGCAAGCAGTAATGACCTGTGGGAGAATCTTGCTTTCACCGTTGTATGCGGTATGGTTGTTTCCACGCCCCTCGTACTGATATCTCTGCCTGCATTAATACAGTTGACTTCCCGGAAAGAGAGGAAGAAGAAGTGATTAGAAAATCAGCTTTCGCCGTATCTATTATTGTTCTGTTTCTTGCTGCCTGCGGGGGCGGGGAAGAAGAGGCAGAAATGGAGACCTTAGAACCTTCCCCTCTGCCGGTAACGGCAGCAGTGGCAGCAGTTGATACGCTGTTCGAAGTTGTGGGATCAACGGGAAGGATAGCATCGGCCAGAACGCAGCGTCTCACCGCACAGATTCAGGGAGAAATTGTTCAGGCCCCTGAATATGTGGGCATGGAAGTAAGTGATGGAGAAGTCATATTCAGAATAGCCTCCGGCGAGAGTGCTTCGCGGTTATCAAGCGCCAGCAGCTCTTATCGGAACTCACAGGCCCTGTACGAATTCGAATGCGAGAATTACAGGGGAGAACTTACAGCGGAAGTTAAAAGCATGCTCCGCCAGACCACAGGACTGGCCGACGCACAGACAAGCCTCTCTTCAGCTCAGACCCAGTACAGCAACGCTGCAATCAGGGCGGGTTTTAATGGATTAGTGTCCGATGTGTCAGCAAGGGAAGGGATGGTTGTTTACCCCGGTACCCTTCTCGGAGAGATCATAGATCCCTGGAGCCTCCAGGCGAAGGTGAACCTCGATGAGCGTGAACTGGCAAGATGCGAGAGCGGCCAGAGGGTATACGTAACAGTACCCTCGCTCAACGATACCACAGTGGTTGGAACAGTGGCATCGGTATCCCCGGTCATCGACCCTTCAATGAGGGCTGGAGAGGTCATTATTGACCTTCCTGCCATACCTGGCCTCAGAACCGGAGCCACCGCAAGGCTCGAGATAGTCATAGCCGTCTATCCTGATCAGATTGTTATACCGCAGGAGGCTCTGCTGATAAGGGATGATCGTAACATGGTGTTCATCGTTATAGATGGTCACGCCGAGTGGCGCTACATTAATCTGGGTCCGGAAGGCAGAGGCATTGTTGCCGTTGTAGAAGAAGGGGATGAAGTGGGTCTTATTGAAGAGGGTGAGCAGGTTATAACCTCCGGACATTACTCCCTTGCCCACCAAGCTCCTGTGGCGGTGATGAACTGACGGGACCGGACGTCACTTACTTAATTACCATGAAACCATATCAGCTGATACCAATAATATTCATATCCTTATTGAGCTGTAATCGATACGATGATCCGATAATGCCTGAGATTGACTCTTTATTGATTGTTACAGATTCAATCGTGATAGGCTTTGGTGAAAGTGATAGCACACTCTGGATGCCAATTCAGGTTAGTTACACCCCAGCAGGTAACATCGCTGTGCTGGATAGATACAAACACCACATCAATATCTACACAACTGAAGGTGAATATGTACACACTGTTGGAGGAGAAGGCGAAGGCCCGGGAAGACTTCGGCTTCCTAACGCTTTCGATTTCTTTCCAGACGGAAGGCTTCTTATAGCTGATGCTAACCACATATCATGCTTTGATCAGGATCATGCATTTATGGATCGCATGGATATCATCGGAAGTATCCCGATTAATGTAGTAGTTGTTGGAGAAAGCAGTTTTGTGTTAGAGAAAAATGTGCCAGAGGTGAACGACGGAGAGCCAGCTTTCTGCTATGTGATATACAGGATGGATTGGGGATCGACTGAGGCTACTGCTGAATACTGTCGTGTCAGCATGCCACTGGGTATGCCCGGTAACTATCTCGATAAGTCAAAGATTGGAGATCTACAACACTGTGTGGCTCGCAATGGGAGAGTATTCTATTCAGAGTATTCAACAGAAGAGTTCATTTTTGATGGATTTGAACCTTCTGGAGATCATTACTTACACTTTGAAGATGAATCATTCACACGAGTACGGAAAAGTGAATCAGAGATACAAAGAGAGATCGATAGCGATAATGAATACTTCTCTTACGTAGCTGGTAGAAACATCAGTATGGACATTAGACCTGACCCGTTCAAAGTAGCCATATCGGATATGTTCGTAGATGAAGATGACCGACTATGGATAGCACTTGGTGCATTTGACGGTAATATATTCAGCGTATACGATATGTCTGGAAATCATACTATGAATGTCATGATCAGCGATTCCTTCGATATGAGTCCATTCAACTGGGTGCTTTCTCCTGAGCGGAATGGCAGATTCCTCATTTTTAATCAAATGGCTGAAGATTCATTCAAGATTTATCAAATGGAGCTTATAGCAAATCCTGAATAGTGTTTTAGAATATGTAAGCATTAGCTATAATCAGAGTGAATAGATCTTGAAAGACTTCTTCCTGGCGGTGATGAACTAGCTGTAGCCCTGACTCCAACTTGACGAAAGGTCATTAATAATCGGTTATTTCTCGATTGAATTCTCTAAATGGCGGGAAATCCGATTATTTGTCATAAACTACTGTGCATTTCTTCTACTATCATTGATTATCGGATGTGAGAAGAATCAAGAACTCCCTGACGATCAGATCACCCTTCCTGTGGACACCTTACAGGTTACTTTTGAGATCGGCGAGGAAATTGGTGACTCCACAAACACATTCTGGTCGATTGTTGGTGTTGATATTGATGATCAAGGCAGGATTTTCGTACTTGATGAGATCGATGCCAGTGTGAAGGTTTATGACATGCAGGGTAATTACATCCTGCGAGTCACTCAAAGAGGAGCCGGTCCTGGCGAGTTACTGTATCCACAAGGGTTGTGCATTATGCCTGATGGCAGGCTAGTAATCAATGCTCCAAGCAAAAATGGGTATGTTGTCTTTAACGATTCGCTGGAGTTCGTTGAGGAAATCAGCTTTTGGCAAGATAATTCACCGTATCATGTTTCTCCGCTAACTAACAATAAATTAGTTGTATGTAGATATGATGATAACGCTTATACAGATGTAATGTGGCATACTGTAGCAATCCATAACTGGGGCGAACGGGAATGGGAGACTCTGCTATGGAAAGATTCAATTGAGATATCCAACAGCGAATATAATAGAGATCCATCAGTATCCATTAATTTCTGTATGTTTCACCTGCTCAGTACTTATGGAGATGGAAATGGTAATGTATACTTTGGTCAAGTTGATTCAAATGAATACAGAGTTATAGGTTGGGATTCTACCGGCACAGAGATACTCAGTATCACAAGGGATATGACTCCTGTTGAAAAAGCACCAGAGGAGATTGCCAGCGAAGCGACTTATATAAACAGTTACTATCAGCAGCATGGAGGTTCGCCTTCAAGGGATCTTAGGCCCTCAATTCATGAAAACATGATCAGTGAAGTTGGAATCGGGCCTGATAAGAATCTTTGGGTAAGACGTGGAACTCGCAATGAACCATTTTTCGACATCTACGACCTTGATAGTAACTTGCTTCGTCATGCAATCTTTCCTGCCGACGGCTGGAGTTGGAAAACAAAGATTACCCCCCAGGGTATATTGGCTTGGGAATTGGATCCTCTGGAAGGCTACCAGAAGCTATACTTGCTAGAGTAGACGGTCTGCTGCAATCCAGCGGCGGTTCATGTAGTAAAAGGGAGACATAGAATATGTTTAATAAAGGATCCTTGATATTTTGTTTGCTCGTTTTGAGTATTTCGTGCTCAGAAGACCATCGAACAGATGTGATTGATTCAGCTCCTTATGATACACTTCAAATAGTTGATTCAATTGGTGTTATGTATGGAGATAGCAATTACATATTCGGTCGTATTTCCGATGTAGAAAGAGGCCTGCAGGGTGAGGTCTATGTTCTTGATGGAATCCGGAATTGTATCCTTGTTTTCTCTCGAACAGGAGAGTTCATTCAGCAGATAGGTCGTTATGGAGAGGGTCCTGGTGAATTCAACTTACCATCAGAGCTTGTAATTACCGGTGATGGGTCAATATGTGTTAAACATAGTAGGCAATGGAGCCGCTTCAATACTGAGTGGGAGTACCTGGATTCAGAACTGCTAGAGCATGGTTCTATTAAGCAAATGGAACCATACGGCCCTCATGGAATCGTTGGAATTGTAAATAGACTGGGCATGACAAATGCTGGCATGTCTATCGACAGAAGAATTGCAATGTGGAGTGAATTTAATCCAAATCAGGAAGATGCTGTTTTCTATCAGGCAGAATATTGTGCGAATAATCCGGATGAAATATTCGAGATAGACAGGTATCATTATGTGAATTTCACTGTTATCGACAGCACTGTATTCATAGTTCCAGATCCACTGACAGAGCCTATACTCTATTTATATGATGTTGATGCTACTCCTCAAGATACTATTATCCTTCCATATACAGCTGTTGAGAAAAGTACATCAGATATTGCAGTGGAAAAAGAATTCATTGAAGGTTCACTATACTCCGCTACATCCGGTGAGAGATCTATCGAATGGGAACCATATCCATATAGAGCAATGATAGGAGAACTTGGCTCGGATAGTCTTGGCAGATTATGGGTTCAGCGTGCATTTGAGGATGTCGCTGTATTTGATATCATCGATCCCGGCAATTTTGAGATTGTTGAAACAGCTATCATTCCAAGTATTGAAAATACTATAAACTGGAAATTCCATATATCTGAATATGGCATTATTGGAATACCTGTGTATGAATATGATTACCCGATTCTCTATATGATAGAATAAATAAACGATGAGAGTAATCGTATTACTGGTATTGGCATTCCTCACGATCGGGTCTACCGCATTTTCCGGATGGCTGATTGAGAATGTGGATATTCCCGGGATCAATCCATCTCTAGCACTTAACTCTGCAGGATACCCCTGCATTGCCTACCCAGTAGACGGAACCGGTGTGAAGTATGCCGAATGGGATGGGAGCCAGTGGCTGATCGAATGCGCTTACAGCCTTACATATCCGAACATTGCGTATGTATCACTGGCATTGGATGTCGCAGATACACCCCATATCTCCTTGGGTGTGAGCTCGCTCTTCTATGTGACCAGGGATGACTCGCTGGAATGGCAGAGTGAGGAATTAGAATACCCGGGGACTGTTCGGCATACCTCTCTGGCTCTGGATGGAGAGGGCTCACCACACATTGCCTTCGGTATCGATTGGGGCTACATCCTTGCTTACGCTTACCGCTCGGGTTCAGTATGGGATATTGAGATTCTGGAGTCAGGAAACAATACGGGTTGGTTCGTGTCCCTCAAACTGGATGCAGATGACAATCCGCACATTTCCTATGCCCGCAGGTCTCCGGATCTTCTTATGTACGCTTCGATGGATGAGACAGATGCCTGGTCATTTCAGGTGATAGATTCTCTATCAGATGAATGCATGAATACTTCTCTTACCCTGAGTGGAGAGGGTGTCCCACATATTTCCTACAACGCTGGAAACGAAGTACGTTATTCTTATTGGACCGGTTCCGGGTGGCATATTGAGACGCTGGATGCATGTGACAGCGGGTCTTTCGGGTGGGGTACTTCCATTGCGTTGGATTCGGCAGATCAGCCGCATATCGCTTACTGCCTGGTTGATGAGGATTATCTCATGTACGCGAGTTGGAACGGCTCTGACTGGCAGTATGAGCTGATAGATACCTTACCTAGTTACATACTCAGAAGAGGTGACCCGGATCTTGTTCTGGATACTCTTGACAGACCACATATTTCATACTGGGCCGGATATCCCGATCATGACCTGAGGTACGCATGGAATGACGGGACCGGTATTAGTCAGGGGTACGAAGAAGCAAACTACAACCTTTTGTGCGGATCTCTGCATCCGAATCCGACCCTGGGGATGACTTCGCTGCAATTCTTCCTTGCAGCGGATTCACATATTATTGTTACGGTCTACGATGTCAGCGGTCATGCGGTACAGATTCCCGAATCAGGGCAATTCCCCGCAGGAACTCATGATATGTCCTTTTCTGTTGCTTCTCCGGGCATGTACTTTGCGAGAATCTCCTCGGGGAATCAAATCGAGATAAGACGCTTCGTCGTTATCGATTAATCCTCTGCCAGCACGATCACCATATCGTCCTCTTCAAACACAATTGTTTTGCTCTTTTCGGGATTAACCATAATACCGTAAGCATTGTCGGAATCATTCCTGCGGGTTGCTATTCTGTATCCGAACGCAACCTCGCGCAGCTGTGAAGCACTCCGGGCAACTGTGTAGAAATTCACCGATTCTCCCGGTTTCACATACCTTGAGATAGGTTTGAGGTATATCTCGGAGCCATCCGGATCGAAGAGGTCCCAGAATACCGCGCTCAATTCTTTTGTTTCGGATATCTGTGTGAGAAGAAGGCTGAGAATCTGATCGCTAACTATATAATCGTCGGCACCTGTTATTTCCGCAAGATTTCTGTTGCGGATATCTCTCATTTCGGTAATGAGAGAGAAGTTCTCATCAAGCCTGCCTGCAATGTCACGAATGTGGAGAAGAGTCATAAGAGTGTTGGAATCCGCTTCCTGGGGCTCCATGCAATCCGAGTAACTGAGAATAAGAATATGGTCGTACTCTTCAAATGACAGGTTTTCAAGGACGGTTCTGTCGGTGGTATTACCAGCTGTATACTCTACCATCAGGTTCTGAAGCCCGGAAGGAAGCGTCGGCTGGCAGAGCGATTCATCTGCAATGAGTTTAAGGTATGATCCGGGCTTGAGATAATTGGAAAGCTCTCTGATAATGATAGGGGCACGCCAGTTCCAGCCCAGCATGATTATTCTGTCGGGCCCTTTTTCCTCTTCCTCAAGGTGGCATATGAGATCAGATTGGATTTCGGGGTTTGTGAATCCTGACAGAACCACAGTATCATCATCTTCAGAGATAACTATGATATTGTCATTCTCCTCGATTTCGCTGTCCATTGGCGGGTTTAGTACGGGAGCCGTTCCCTCTTTATGCAGCCCTATCACGCTGCTTGCTTCGTACATGAGTATCGCCTCAGCGAATGATTTTCCGGTGAGGCCGGGTTCAATATGAAAATAGATCTCATCCCCGCCGTAATCCAGAAGTTCCTGATAGACCACTGAAAGACCCGACTGAAGACACGTCTGGGCGACCATTCGGGCGATTATATCTCCTGCCAGTACTATCTCGGCCTGATCACCGCCCACAATACGTGCAGCCTGCACATTATCGGGGTTTGTAATAAGGGCAACCATGTGAACCGGTTTCTGTCTTTCTGCGGTTTTGTTGGATATTGCAAGCATGGTCTTGATCACTTCCGGATCGGGATTATCGTTATCCGGTGAAAGGATGATGATGGACTTTGATGTGTGAAGACTCATTCTATCAAGGTCAGCCGGTTCAACAGGATTTCCCGTTCTGCATACTATTCTGGTGTTGCCAGTACTTGCCACCTTCTCCCTGATCGAATCCTCCATTTCAATCTTGTCGATATTTGCCATGATTGCCAAACAGGGATTTTTCTGATTCTCATTGGCTATTGACAGCTCTGAGACAATCGTGAAAACCTGCTCGGACCAGCCCAGAATAACTGTATGGTCTGTTTCAACAACTTTCGATTTTCCCTTGCGGAGAGCTTCCAGTTTACCCTCGAGACCTGTTGTCAGAATACCTATAAGGGCGCTGAAAATGAAAATTCCGCTGAATGTAATAATGAGCATACTGAGAAGGAATCCAGGGCTGCCGTCATCTCCTCCTATGGTGCCTGGGTCCATTGTTCGCATAAGGCTCATCCAGAGAAGAGTGGGAAATCCTTCTTCATTCGGAGCAGTCCCCGTGGTGAGGATAAGTATAGAGAAAAGAACGATAAGTATTGCTGAAAGAACCCCTAACCAGATTATCAGGCCAGCAGTTCCGCGTGACATCATTGTGTCGAAAGCGTAACTGAACTTCTCCCGAAGAGTGAATTCCCTGCTCATTATATCTCCTCTGAATATCTGCTTGATTGAAACTGACAGTGGATTGTACTCACATTACAGCGGACATACAACTCCATGCATGTAGATAATGATTAAATAAGAAAGAGAAAAGTTGCTTTATTAAGTATCCAGCAGAGCTCTTATCCGATGATCAAGTGCAGTAAGGTTGAAGGGCTTCTCCAGCAGCTCAATGTCAAGCTTTTCTATATCAACAGGCAGAATATCGTTCCTGGCGTAACCTGTGATGTAGAGGACCTGGCCGTTGAAACCGCCTTCCTTTAACATTGAAGCAAGATCTACACCGTTGATGCCTGGCAATACAATGTCGGTAAGAAGCAACTGGAATTGTATACTGCTGCCTTTGAACAGTTCGGCCGCCTCCTCCGCCGATCCGGCCGACAGCACCTCGTATCCCCCTCTTGAGAGGTGCCTCTGCATCACCTGCCTCAGAGCTTCGTCGTCCTCCACCAGAAGGATTCTCTCACCCTTGCCGGATTCAACGCTCTGCTCAACCGGCACCTCATTTGGAATGTATTCTCCCTCTACTCTTGGCAGGTACACATTGAACGTTGTGCCAACACCAGGCTCGCTGCTCACCTCAATAACACCATTGCTCTGTTTAATGATACCGTACACCATGGCAAGGCCAAGGCCGCTGCCCTTATCGCTGATTTTTGTGGAGTAGAAGGGTTCGAAGATACGCGCCTGAGTATCCGCGTCCATCCCGCTTCCCGTGTCGCTGATTGAGAGTCGCACATATTCCCCCGGATGAAGATCGGGGTTTGTCACCAGAGTATGTTCGTCAATATCAAAGTTGCTTGCTTCGACGGTGAGTTTGCCGCCTGACTCCATTGCATCACTCGCGTTTATTACAAGATTGACAACAACCTGTTCGAACTGGCTCTCATCCGCGAACACACATCCTGCTTCCTTTGAAAAGGATGTGACAAGCTGAATATCCTCACTCAGCAACCTGCACAGCATTCTCTGAAGCCCGGACACGACCATGCTCATGTCTAGAATCCTTGGCTGGAGTATCTGCTGCCTGCTGAATGCCAGAAGCTGTCTGGTGAGTGTGGAGGCGCGGTCAGCAGCTTTGCTTATCTCCTCGGCATCCGGCCTGAGGAGATTTGTGTCGGAAAGGTCCGCAATGATGAATTCGGAATGAGCCTTTATCACCGTCAGCAGATTATTGAAGTCGTGCGCGACCCCTCCCGCAAGTCTTCCGACTGCATCGAGTTTCTGCGACTGCAGAAGCTGAGCCTCAAGTATCTTTCTGCCGGTGATATCCCGCACCAGAGATTGAGTGCCTTGAACAACGCCATCACGCTCAAGCACCTTAACGCCAACCTCGAGCCACATTCTGCCCCCGCCTTTTTTAATACCCTCGAACTCGAATCTGTCGGGAACATCTTCACCCGAAAGGCTTCGCGTCTGATAATCCTGGATCTTCTCTCTCCATTCCGGCGCAACACATCTGAGGGGATCCATGCTCAGGATATCCTTCCGTGTGAGACCGAATATCTTCAGGAAATGGTCATTGGCGTAAAGGATCTTGCCGTTCTGGTCGTCTATCATCACTCCGTCGGAAATATATGTAACCATCCTGCTGAGGAAGTCATCCTTCTCCTGCAGGAGATTTTCAAGCTCTATGTTCTTCAGTATAAGTTCTTCCTTATGAACGCTTATCTTCACATTAGCTCTCTGAAGCGATTCCGATTGTGCCTTTATGTGTTTCGTTTTCTCGACCAGTTCTATGTTCTTAAGACGGTGGATCTCCGTCTCCCGCTCGGCCTTCTCAGTCTGGTATTTTGCATCTATCTCAGCAATGATCTTACTTTTCTCAAGGGAGTAGAGTTTCTTCTCGAACTCACCCATCCTCCGGTGATATTCAAGTGCCTTCTCGAAATCCTTTTCCTTCTCGTAGAGTTCGCAGAGGGAGTGGCACCCCTGCAGCATGAAATCCAAAGCTTCTGACCGTTCAGCTGTTTCAAGGCCCCTGTTCAGATATTCACGTGCTTCATCGTAATTACCGATCTGAAGGTAACTTGTACCTATATTGATGTAGTTGCCGGCTAACGATCTTAATTCCCCCTGCTTCTCGCTGAGCTCTGCAGCCTTCTTGAAGAATACTATCGCCTCTTCCAGGTTATCGTTCTTGAAGTGGAGAATACCTATATTGTTGGTGGCACTTCTGATCGTTCTGCTATCGTTCTCTTCAACAGCCATAGCCAGAGATTCTTCGAGTATTTTCAGTGCCTCTTCATTCCTGTCCAGACTGAGAAGAACCAGACCCGTTGAGTTAAGGTTGTTTGCAAGCTGTTTCCTGTCTCCGAATTCCTTGAAGAGTACTCTGCTTCTTTCAAGGTATTCAAGGGCATCCTCCTGCTCACCGCTTGAGTGGTACACAAGGCCGATGTTGCCAAGCACCTCGGCGATTCCCTGCTTTGAATCTATTTCTTCGTAAATGGATAGAGCTCTGTGAAAGTGTTTCAGGGCTTCAATATGGGCAAGCTGCCCAAGGTTGGCTCTGCCAAGTGCGTTCAGCGCTCTTGCTTCAAGTGATCTGGATCTAGAGTGTATTGCCTGAACAAGGGCTTCTTCAGCGTAGGTTCGAGCTTTGGCAGGAGAGACCTTGAAATTTCTAAGAGATAATTCGATCAGAAGCTCCGTACGCTCCTGTCCTGCTGCCGATTCAAGCCTGTTCTCCTGTGCCTGCAATGAATCAGTCATATGGTCTGATTCCCCCTCTTGATATAAAACACCTAACTAATAATAGAGACTTGATGTACGTTCGTCAAAGCACTGAATTTCCCGGTTGGAGATAATCAGGGAATAGAAGGCCTGTTCTCGCATGGTTCCACTACCAGTTTCGCCATGCGCTTCCTCCTGTTGGCTATCTTCTCTTCCATCTCGGGGAACTGCTCCTGTATGAGTGTAAGCACCTCGTCCAGCAAAACGAAGAGCATCGCTTCGGACTCTTTCCCGGGATTATCGAGCATCCATTGTATGTTCTCACAGGTCAGGTTTTCCGGTTTTACTTTCATCAGGCCGATCTCGTAGTCCAGCCACCTCGGTTCCGCTGCCGAGTAGTAACGCCTGTTCAGGGCTGCGGTTATCGACACGAGTCGCTTGAGCATTGTACACATGCCATCCTGATAAGCGAGATGGTCTCCACGCTCCAGGCACTGGTGAACGAGATATCCCTCTACGAAGAACCCCATGTTCCGTTTGAGCACTTCCCTGGCGAGATCATCCGGATAATTCCTGAGCCGGTTCTTCCACTCGGTGCAAAGCGCCTCCCCGTAGAATGGAATGCTGTCGAGAAATCCTCCGACCATTCCGATCAATCCCGGATCTGCGTTCAACTCCTCAAGAAGAGAAGATGTCCACTCCTTCCACATTTCCATAGTCCCATGCCCGAAGTCGATTTTGAGCCCATTGATGTGATAACTCTCGACGAAGGTTCCCGGGGCCATGCTCAGAAGGTCTGTTCTTTCGAGACCTATGGCTTTCTTCAGTGGTTCGGCTTTGATCCACTCCTCGTCCAGTTCGTTCCAGTAGACTACGATGTCCAGGTCGGAGTAGGCATCCGATATACCTTTCGTAGGGGAACCTCCAAGGCAGACCATTACCACCTCGGGATGGCTGGAGTAGTGAACGGAAAGCTCGCGCGAAAGGTCTATCCGCCACTTACTGGCAAAATTCATAATATGTTCACGCCCCTTTATTGTGATTCTGATAAGATATGTGTTTCAGCAGCTTCTTCAGAGTATTATAAAGTGCACTGTGAGATCGTAAATCCGAATGCTGTTCAGAAAGCTGCCTGATCCGATCTTGGTCTGTGGTGTAATTCCCTATGCTGAACGAGCATCTATAACAGACAGGATGGGATCAGGTTACTTTAAGGATGGTTTCCGCGATTGCAGAGAGTGAAAGTGATTTCGCTCTGGTCTTTATCTCCTTAACCTTATCTTCTGACAGTTCATCAAGAGCATTATCGAGCAATGTCTTAATGTCAGTTTTATCGTCAGGGGACATTGAGCTTGCATTCTTCTGCATGAAAAAGAGTGCCGTAGCGGCGTAATCAGAATTTTTTTCATCAATCAATCTCTTAACTATTTCATAGAGCGCTGACAGGGCAAGGGGGGCAAGGCCGAGTAAGGCAGCTTTTTTCAGTGCCTCCCGGTAATGGTAGAGTGATTTTTCGGGGTTTTCCAATCCATCTGCATCTCGTCCAAGATTCAAATTACAGATAACCTCGCCTTCACCATCTCCAATTCCCGCGGATATCATGAGGCTTCTTTTATGGAGATCCATGGATTCACTGTAGTCCCCTCTGACGTATGAAACGTTACCAAGGTTTCCAAGACAGTTGGCAATTCCCCATTTGTTTCCAAGAGACTCATATGTTTTAAGGCTCTCTATGTAGTATTCAGCGGCATCCTCGGTACGGTCAAAGTTATTAGCTGTGTTTCCCATGTTAAGCCGAGTAATGGCCATTCCATTAAGATCGTCTATCTCATTGTAGAGTTCGTAACTTCTAATCAGGTAGGAAAGAAGATTGTCGTACGTTCTTTCTTCATCGAAATCAGCCATTCTCATCGTTGCTCTTGCAAGTATAGCCTTATCACCCACTTCACTAGCCAATTCGTATGCCCTGGTGCCAAGTTCTCTTGATCGTTCGATCTGACCCATTAGAATTGCGATCCAGGTAAGTACAAGTAGAGATTGTGCGGCTATTCCAGGTTCATCATCTGTTTCGGCGATCAGAAGGGCACGTTCCAGCTGCTCGCGGGCTTCATCGTATCTGGCAAGTTTCTCAAGTGTTCTGCCTGTATCAAGGTGGAGCCGTGCCCGATCAGAGTAATTTTCAGGAAGGATTTTAAGAGCTCTTAGAAATGCAGCTAGAGCTTCCGAGTAGGAACTTGTGGAGAAAGCGGATCTACCAGATCTGGCAAGCCATACAACAGCGTTTTCCCTGTCATGGCCCCTGTCAAAATGTTCTGCTATTAATCCCGAATATTCTGATATACGATCTCCACTGTGTCCTACCAGCCATTGCGCAACATTTCTGTGATACATTTTTCTTAGTTTAAGAAGAACTGTATCGTAGGTTACATCCCTCAGAATGGCATGCTTGAAAAGGTACTCACGGGCGCTGTCGAATGTTGAATCATCGCTTTCGTGTACAAGGTCCCGCGATTGCACTAAGGAGAGCATCGAGTCGATATCCTTCACCAGGACCTTCCTGTACAGGTTTTCAACCGCCAGGTCCCAGAAGAGCCTTCCTATCACCGATGCCTTCTGAAGCAATTCCTTCTCATCATCCGGGAGGCTGTCAAGCCTGGCCTGCAGGACGCCGGTAAGAGTTGAAGGTACGCTAATACTGAGCATAGCTGAAGGGTTTAACGTCCATCTGTCTTCCCCTGGAGTGATTGCTCCGTCTTCCACGAGCATTGCTATCAATTCTTCCACATAGAATGGATTCCCATCGGAACTTGCAATAACCAGTTCAGTGACATCCGAAGGAAGGTGTTCTACTTTCTTGAGGATATCTCTGACAAGGTTGCCGCTGTCTTTTCTGGACAATGGCTTCAGGTCGATGAACTGATGGGGCAGACCTTCTCCCCAGGATGAGCGTGTTTCGAGGAGAGGAGGTCTTGAAAGGGCAAGGATCAGTAATCTGCCCGAAGTTATATCCCGAACCATGCGCTCTATGAGATCAAGGGATGTATTATCCGCCCAGTGAAGATCCTCAAGATATATCAGAGTTCTGTAATCTGCGACTGTACCTCTGAAGTAATTGATAATGCAGGACTGACCTGTGGCTGCCAGAGCAGGTGTTCCCATGAGTTTCCTGACCGGTTCGGATGAAGAGAAATCGAACCCGGCATAGTGGCATGCGATAAGCACTTCATCCTTCGAGAGATACCTGCACATTCCAGCTTCGAATTTTTTCCTTGCTACTTCAGTGGAATCATTTTCCCTTACTTTCATTCTGTATCTTAGAATATCCCTGAAAATGGAGCATGGAATGTTCTTCATCTCAGGGACACAGCGTGCATTGAAGAAGATCATATCCGTGCTTTCCCGCTCAGCAGTTTTCCTGAATTCATGCAGCAGTCTTGATTTTCCGATTCCTGCATCACCGATGATAGTTACCATGCGGGGGCTGGCTTCAAGCATTGTGGTGTCAAGTGTACCGATCAACTTCTGAAGTTCATTATCCCTGCCTATCATTTCAGTCTCAATGCCCAGGATACCGGTATTGATCTGCTGGAATTTCCCCGGGTTGACCGATAAGACGATGTAGGTTTTAAGAGGGTCTGTTACACCCTTCACTTCTATCGGATCTCTGGGTTCAGAAGTAAAAGAATTCCTGACATGTCTGTACGCGGTATGGGAAACTATGACCTTACCCAGGGGAGCTGAGGACTGAAGCCTGGATGCGATATTAACCGTGTCACCCATTGCAGTGAATTCACGCTTGAGCCCGATTGTGCTCAGGAAGACGGGGCCGGAATGCACCCCGATTCTCATCCTGAACTTCGGAATTCCCATTTCCTTGTCGGGAAGGATGTTTTCCGAAGAAGCCTGCATTTCAAGAGCTGCCTTTATCGCTCTCTCCGCATCGTTCTCTCGAACGGTCTCTGTTCCCCACATGGCCATCACAGCATCACCGATATGTTTATCGATTATACCTCCATGGCTGATTATGATTGAATCAAGAGTGGTCCAGAGGTAATTCAGAGCTTCGGTAACGTATTCAGCATCGTTTGATCTGCATATTTCCGTGAAGTCAGATATATCCGCGAAGAGTACGGTGATGTATTTCCTCAGCTTTTTATTGCTGCCGCTCTTTGTATTCTCCAGTTTATCAAGCTTTTCACGAAGGGGAGCCTGAGCAATATCAACTACTTCGTTTCCGAGTTCACTCCGTTTCTCCTCAAGGATTGCGATGGCCCTCAGCAGGCGAGTTTTCATGGAAGGCAGCTGCTAGCGTGATTCCGAAAGCAATCGAATAGCCTCTCCTGACCTGATTACCGCTGAGTTCGGACAGGATAGAAGGTTGCAGAAGGCAATGGCCTGGTGCGGGTCCTTTTTTGGGTATAAGTAGCACATTACAGTTACTGCATCGGGGTCACAGGGACAGCTTGCCAGAACGTCCAGCGCTGTTCCGCAGTGCGGGCACGAAAAATCAAGAGGTTCATGCGGGTCCGGATCTCCTTCAATGACTTTGTAGGAGGTATCTCCGAATACCGCTGAAAGGGATAGAAGTCCGCTTCCGCTCTTTCTGCCATTGAATTTTACGGTGATTCCAGGGAAACCTGATACTTCATGATCAACTGAGATCAGGTTGTGTCCCTCCGGGCAGTAGATCGCATTTATAACAACTTCAGCCTTGACAGTCTTCTTTTCATTACGTTTTACTTCGGGGATATTCAATCTGCCTTTATCATCGAACATGTTGCCTGGCATATATATACTCCTTAATTATTACTAGAATTTTGGATTTGACAATTCTTCATATATGATATGTATAAAGTTGTGACAGGAAAAGTACCCAGTATTACCGAATGGAAAGTTCGGATTAGTTTAAAACTTTGTTTTGGAAAGGATGTATGTGATGAATGGCGGATCAAGATTCAGTTTGATATTGCTTCTTATAGGCCTGCTTCTGATGATTGCGTGCGGGGAGGATGGATCCCCGGCGGTACCGGAAGATTCAACTGATTCCGATGTAGTGATCGAGCATGTTGAATCCGAAGGGGCGGATGAGCTTATTCCGCGCACAATTTTGTTTGGCAACCCTGAGAGAATGGGGCCGCAATTGTCTCCAGATGGCTTCCTGATAGCTTACATTGCCCCGGTTGACAGTGTTCTCAATCTCTGGATAATGAATATTGATGGGTCCGAAGCCAGACAGCTCACATACGATACAAACCGTGGCGTAACAAATTATTTCTGGGCTGAGAACGGTGGAGACATCCTCTACATGCAGGATCTGGCAGGCGAAGAAAACACACATGTATACAGGCTGAATGTTGAAACTGAAGTAGTAACAGACCTTACTCCCTTCGAAGAGGTCAAGGCATACGTAAGCGCCACCGACCGTGATCAGCCGAACAGAGTCATCATCGAAATGAACCGGAATAATCCTATGTTCTTCGATGTCTATTCCTGTGACCTCGAGACGGGTGAGCTCACTCTGCTCCAGGAAAATCCGGGAATGACTGAAGAGGGCTGCATGATTCTGGGCTATATGACCGACGAAGATATGAATATCCGGGGAATGGCTACGATTGATCCCGAGGTTGGAACGATTGTCTTCTACCTCAAGGATGTCGATGAAGCTGAATGGGAAGAGTTCGTCAGCTTTTCCGCCCTTGATACAGTAAGTCCTCAACGCTTCAGTGAGGATGGCAGGGGTATCTATTACCAGTCCAACCTGGAATCCAACACAACCGCGCTTTTCTACCAGGACCTGGATACTGGGGAAATAACGGAGATAGCCCACGACTCACTTGCCGATATCGGTGGTGTTTCCTTTGATCCTTTCACAGGTGAACCCAGATCTGTAAGTTTCCATTATCTACGGAGAAACGTAGAGGTTCTCGATGCTTCCATCCAGCAGGATTACGATTTCCTTAGTGAATTCAACGACGGAGACTTCGGGATTTCCTCCCGGGACAACGCGGACAGTACCTGGATCGTAGTGTACTTCACTCCGCAGAGCCCTGCGATATACTACCTGTTCGATCGCACATCCCGTTCGATGGACTACCTGTTCAACGCTATCCCGGCCCTTGATGATTACCAGTTGGCTGAAATACGCCCCCTTCTTATTCCCGCACGAGACGGATTCATATTGCCCAGCTATCTCACACTGCCGATTGAGGCAGGTGAAGAACCTCTTCCAATGGTTCTATACGTGCACGGCGGCCCCTGGGCCAGGGACTACTACGGTTACGACCCGTTCGCCCAGATGCTCGCTGATCGTGGATTTGCCGTTCTGCAGGTGAACTTCAGAGCTTCATCCGGATTCGGTAAGGAAC
>JAGLOY010000077.1 GCA_023138735.1 Candidatus Aegiribacteria sp.
TTTCCAGTTGGAAACCGTTCCTGGATTGGATTGCAAGACTTGCAGAATTGCGGAAAATCCTTACAGCGTGATCTAACGACCATATTTTCTATATCACAGAATAGCTATTGCTGGGCAATCTTCTACCTGATGGGATTGGAACTAGCACTAACGATTATATGAGTGTTATAAGAAGCACATATTTTTTGGATTGTTCTTGACCTGATACGTAAACATCTGTATACATAGCTCAAGAATGATGGTGAACCGATCATGGATGTATGCTTCACCAAGAGGTGATAGGTGGGCGCTTATTGCATATATCCGGACGAATACAGACCAAGGCAGCCGAAGAGCACTCCTTCGCCATACTTTCTACCTGCCCTGAAGCATCTCGGTTCACTAAACTTCATCATTGTGCCCATACTAGGACTAATGTGTTATATAATTGGTGTGTGTTGTGCATCTTATGATTGAAAGGCGGGGAAGATCAAGGGACAGAGCCAGTCAGCAATCAGATGTTCGTTGCTCATCCTTTTACTGGGAAGCAGCTGTGCTCACAGAGAAACAACACTGGATCAAATCGTTACCATTCACCAGGAGATTATTTATAACATTCCTGCTGTTCCAAGATGGTGTGATCGCCTTGGGCTGACCGGTGAATTCATCAGCGTTGGTGATGCCAACCTGTATGTTGAAACAGAGGGAGAAGGAATACCCCTGGTTGTTCTGCACGGTGGACCCGGGGCAACCCATCACTATTTTCATCCGTATTTTTCAAGAGCTGCTGAATTTGCCACGGTGATCTATTATGACCAGCGGGGCTGTGGTCTTTCTGACTACAATCCCGGTAAGGGATACTCAGTTTATCAGGCGGTTGATGATCTGGAGAATCTGCGCATGGCACTGGGGGTGGATGAATGGATTGTGGTTGGTCATTCCTACGGTGGCCTGCTGGCCCAGATGTATGCTCTGGAGTATCCTGATAACCTTGCCGGGCTCATTCTTGTGTGCTCCCCCCCCGGACTTGGAACACAGCTGGAGCCATCCCGCCAGTTCGACATGTTCAGCGAGGAGGAAGCCGTCAGGATTCAGGAGATCTGGAGAATGCCAGATCTATCACTGGAACTGGAACTGTACAACAGACAGATCAACGGTGACTGGAAACGGCAGTCATACTATCGGCCCTCCCTGGAAGAGATTGCTGAATTTGCACTTTATGAATGTGTTCATGATCCGATCTTCACCACCACTGTTCTCCGCGGAGCGGATCGTTCTGACCTTTCAGAAGCTTTTCTCGATTTTCAGATACCTACTCTGATCATTGAGGGGAGATGGGACCTTACATGGAATACTGACAAACCGGGAGTGCTGCATTCCCAACACCCGAATGCCGAAATGGTGGTTCTTGAACATTCGGGACACAGCCCGTTTGATGATGAGCCTGCTGCCTTCTTTGATGAACTTCGGCGGATTACCGATTTCATCAACAGTGCACGGTGATCCCTTTCAGATAAAGCCGAAGAGTATGGCGGCGAAAGCTGGACCGTTCACCAGAGCATGAAGGATAATACCCAGCCAGGTGTTTTGTGTTCTTTGTGCCAGTCTTGGTAGAGCGACGAATACAGGAAGCGGAAGCTCAGAAGCCTACACAACTGACAACGGAATTGAAATATCCGTTGGATTAAACAGCAGAAACCGAGGAAACTTTCTCTTCACAAATTACATCTGTATGAAATGCGGATACATGGAGTCTTATTTGAATTTCGAGCCTCCTGCAGCCCTCACCGAGAACATCACGAATGAAAAGAAGCGAGCAAAGGTCGATGCATTGTACCGGAAAACATACGAAGAGCGGGTGCAATTGATAAAAGACAATTGGAAGAAACTGGGCTGGTGGCGTTTTTTCATATCGGTGGTTCCTTACTCCGATAGAAGTTGATCTCAGGTCTACCTCTGAAGGGTGAATTTGACTGTGAAGTACCCAGTGGACACTTATTGTACTATTTGTAGAAGAGGTTCTACTCATTCGCTTTGGTACCCCGTGGTGGAGGTATTCCGAACTGTCGTCAGTGCTCGAAATTAAGCTTTGAATGAAATATCAGCTTTATGCGAAAGCTAAACGACCTTTAGGTTCAGGGATGGAATGCCCAAGTTCCTGAGCAGTTTCGATCCACTCCTGGATGATTTGCTCAGCACTGGACAATGCCTGCTGGTAAGTCTCACCATCTGCCATACAACCTGGAAGTTCGGGAACTTCGGCTATATATGCCTGATCTTCGTTACTCCAGAAAATGATGATTTCGTATCTTGTATCCATATCTACTCTCCAATGCGAAGGTCATATTTGAGAATCATATTCCTCACCTGCTTAACCTGATAGGGTTTTGCTTTGTCATCTCTAGGCTGCAAGTTCAGAATCTCTTCCACTCCCCCCATGGTGAATATATGATGATCACCTCTAATTCGCTCATTAAAGCCAAGTCGACCAAGAAGAATGCATAGTCTGCTAAAGGCAACATTTGCATCAGACCGACCAAGCAATATTTGCTCGCAAAGCTTTTCGTATTTACCCATGTTTATAGAATACGAAGCACATGGCTCTTTGCCAAGATTGATACAAACTCAGTTTTCTCTTTTTGTACCCCGTGCTGGATGCATTCAGAACCTGCAATTAATTACGCAACGATCCTAATAACTGAAATCCCCTGCGATGCAATCAGAGAATAACTCATGCACTCCTGCATCTTGTGATTAATGCTCTGAAAGGCTATCATTAACTTCGTGCATGAAGAATATTCTCGATCACTGTGAAACCGTTCCAGGTTCGGCAGTAAAGCATACCTGATATCGCGTTTCACCCAATAAACACCTTCACTTCTTGTGCCAAATGAAATTCGGAAGGAGGAAGTCATGCATTCAGGGCGTACTGTCCTTGTTATTTCCCTGGTTATACTCGCACCATTTGAAGCTTTCGCCGGTACCGCAACCCAGACCGACTGGTCCGGGAATGATGGAATCTATGGGCCTGTTGTCGATTGGGGCAATGAGTATTATTACGCGGATATAGATATGTCTTGCAGTAATCCTTCCGATCTCATTCTTTTACCTCTGGAACATACCGTTGACGGGGCTTTCGATTATGCCCAATCAGTGTATTCCGCTGATGTCAACGGAGACGGATATATGGATGTTCTCGGAGCTGCCTGTGCTGCCGACGTCATCACCTGGTGGGAGAACGTGGACGGTACGGGCACAAGCTGGAGGGAACATACCGTTGACGGCTCTTACAATCGCGCCATGTCTGTTTATTCAGCTGATGTCAATGGAGATGGCTACATGGATGTTCTCGGAGCTGCTCAATCAGCTGATGACATCACCTGGTGGGATCTGACCGGGTTTCTCCCTGATGGTTCGCTAGAATCCAGCGTGCTGGATATACAGGAGAGTCCCGACTGGCAGACCATTGACTGGACCTGCACCGAGCCAGCCGGAACAGGTGTGGCGCTTCAGGTAAGGGCTTCCGACAATTCCTCGAACATGGGAGAGTGGTCTGATACCCTGACAGCTCCCTGTACCCTGGAAGGAATTCTGACCGACGAAGACCTTTATTTCCAGTACAGGGCAATACTGACCACAACCGACTCCCTTTCAACACCCGTACTTCAAGATGTAACTGTGGTCTGGCTGCCATACATTGGTACAGAGGAAGCAGAAGGAGCTTCATTCGTTCTACACGGTGCAAGGCCAAATCCAGTACTTGGCACTGCTGTGCTTGTTTTTACGCTGTTTGTTGATTCATGGACGGAGCTGACCGTATACGACCTGACCGGACGAGTATTGTACTCCATTAATGGTGAGTACAGGACAGGAGTACATGAGTTGATACTGGACGGTCTGGCCAGTGGTGTGTACTTGATCCGGATGACCTCGAATGAATTCACGGATACACGGCAGTTTGTGTTGATCAATTAATCCACACCGTGGTTGATACATTTCGAATCTAGTTACCCCCTGGTGGAAGTATTTCGAACTGATGTCATGGTTGGGAATGAAGTTCTAAACTCTGAAATCTGGTACCCCCGACGGGATTCGAACTTTCTGCGTTGAATCAGCCTGTTCCCGACAGTTAAACCGATTTCGGTTTTGTGTTTGGGGTTTCTCTAGCTTTATTCAGGTTGGATTCATGAGGAAGTGTAAGCCTGGCCACATCTAAATGAAGTACCTGCAAAACTAATCGTCCGGGATTTCTCCTGCTTTCTTGAGCGCGATCTTGGCCATAATCGGTCCTACTATCTCAAATATGATGCTCGTTGCGGTAATTGTTGTTATGACCATCGCTCCGATCTCAAGGGCGTGCGGGGAGCCAATCTCCGCGAACATCTGGCGGACCATCAGCGATAATCCGATAGCAACACCGGCTTGTGAAAGGATACCTAAACCCAGATACTTCCTGATCTTACTTTCGGATTTACCCATGACTGCTCCCAGCCAGGCTCCTCCCATCAATCCTGCAACCCTTGCAATCATGTAAACGATTCCGAGAAGTCCAAGAGCTGGAAGAGCTGAGATATTAAGATGTGCACCCGCCAGGAAGAAAAACAGTATGAAGAGCAGAGGCATGTAATCCCTGAGCTGGCCTACGATGCTTCTTGCAGATCTTATGGATGTAGTGTTTGCAAGCACGAATCCAACCATCAGATTCGTGAGGATTAATGAAAGATTGAGCCAGATACAAAGACCGATTGACAGGGCAATGAAACCGAATATCAACGCAGGCAGTTCTGATAATGGTTTGAGTTTTCTCGCAAGAGCGGAAAAGAAAATACCAAGAATTGTACCTGCACCAAGACTGAATCCCAGTTCCTTCATTGGCACCATTATGCTGGAAATGAATCCAACGGAAACTTCAGAGGACTCCGCTCTAAGCAGTTTGGCTGCAAGAGCGGCAGAAAAACCGAAGATTATTACTGCAAGGCCGTCATCAAAACCTACAACTGCATACAGAGCTTTAGTTAAGGTTCCTTTGGCTTTGTACTCCTGTATAACCGCGACAGTTCCGGCAGGCGCGCTCGCTGGAGCCAGCGCTCCGAATATGAGAGCCATGGGCAAGTCTCCGGTAAGCAGGTAAACAGCAATTGCAACCAGGAAGAATGCAGCAAAGGATTCTGCCAGTATTATTAGTACAATTCCTTTCCCGAGCTTTCTGAGTGCCCTGATATTCAATTCCGAGCCTATTGTGAAGGCCACAAAACCGAGTGCAATGTCTGTTATGAACTGCAGGTGATTCAATGAATTTTCTGTGATAAGTGATAGTACGGAAGTACCCATAATTGTGCCGAGGATCATATAACCAATAAGAGAGGGAAGACCCGCCTTACGGGCGATCTTACCAAAATAGATGGCAATTATTATTGAAATACCGAGTATTGCTATTACTGGAATCTCAGCAGTCAAGATGATACGACCTAAAAGTCCAGGGAACCGAGAACATTGTGGAGATCAGTGACAGTAATCATTATGTCATCTCTCTCTGAGATTTTTCCACATATGTATTCGATGTTTCTGATGGTAGCGTTAACCAGTTCGTCTCTTACAACTGCCACTATCATCCTGTTGAAGTGCCGGACATCTGCATTCCAGAATCCTGCGAAGAGAGGAATTTTCATCATGTAGTCCGTTGACTCATGAGTTTCCAGGATCAAAGCTGATGTGGACTCCGAACCGGCAAATACCTGCAGCAGATCATCGAATAGATCCTCGTTCTGAATGAATACATGCAGCATCTTCATTCCCGGTCGCTTGGGGGGCGATCCGTCTTCAGGCAGTGTATGAGCTTTAATGAGTTCGATTATCTCTTCCGGGGAGCGTAACGACAGTATTTCCTTTCTGAAGCTGCTGTCTCTGAGAATCTGAGAGATTCCCGACAACAGTTTCAGGTATTCCTTCGGCTTTGAGTCGGGACCGATAATAAAGGGAAATATCTGAGTTTTCTCCCCGTCGATCGAATCGAAATCAATGCCATTCTCTGAAATAAGCATTCCAACTAGAAAATCGTCCAGATCCGGAATCCTGCAATGCGGAATAGCCATTCCATTTCCGAATCCGGTTGATCCCATGGATTCTCGTTCAGACAGAGCGCGGTAGAGGGCATCAGAAGTTATATCGCTTATCCTGCCACTACTGACGGCCATATCAGCGATTCTTCTGAGTACTTCCTCCTTATCTGAAATATCCGGAGAATATGTAATTAGCTTCGAATCAAATGCATCTCTCAGGTTCATGAATGATGCCTCCAGTCGGAAATTATTGAATTGTCTAATTAAACGTGTTCTTATTTTTCAGAAAGCGCTCAAGGATACCTGACAGTTCATTGAAACTTTCTATGGTTACAACACTGCCAGGGTCGATAAAATCCTCCCTTTCTGCCGCCCAGGTGCGATCTCGTGCCACATGCACGGCAATCGCACCAACTGAAAGGGCAGGATTTATGTCAGACCGGGGGCTGTTGCCAACGATTATGCAGTTCCGAGGTTCAACATCAGCGTACACAAGAACATCACGCAATGCGTTAACATTCTTGACCGGGACGATCCGAAGTTCGTCAACGTAGCTGCTCAATCCCGATCTTTCGAACTTATCTGTCTGATGATCCTTCTCGCCCATTGTATAAACTATCGTTTTTACTGGGAGTTTCTTCATATCTGCCAGAGTGCCGATCACACCGGGAAAAAGAATTACAGGATGATAGAGAAGGTTCTTCTGGATGTCATCCATAGCGGTCATTGCCCAGGATGGTGTTTCGGGGACAAGATCCAGCATGATCAGGCGCAGGGTATCCATATAAGGTCTTGCACCATAGCCAGTTACTGATAATCTTTCAACATCTTTTCGGTGGACTATCCTGCGTACTTTCTCCGCAGCTAAACCAAGAGCTGTCATCAGGTTAAGAAAATCATGTTCCGTTCTTTCGAAGAAAAGCGCACTCTCCCAGAGGGTATCATCCGCGTCAAGCAGCAGAAGATAATCGTTTGTTTTCAAATGGCCTCCCTTGAAAGTCTCGGGCTGGAGTAAGAATATACCACAAAAGGTGAACAGATGCAGATGATCCGCCGGGAAAGATGATAATAGAGTTAACGCGCTGTCTGAACACACTTATGACGGTGTTGTTGCCAGACTGGAGAGGGATGAATAGAGAAGGGATACTCTTGAGTCAGATTGAATCAGTTAACAGAATATGGTGCATTCCTGTTTCAGTACAGGCAATCAAGGATCGTTGAATAGCATGAAAAGTTGCTGCTTCTTTATAGGAAACCTGCTGAATGCTGATATAAGGGATGAAATGATGATAGTACATTTATATGAGAGTAGTGTCAATTGGCGTTAACGCATGCGCGAAGTGCTGCGTAAACACGATTAAGCGATATTTATTGAATATGCATTAGTGAAGCAATATTGACCTGTACTGAATGTTTGTGCAAATTACATCATTCAGATAGTGGTTTCTAGAAACGCACAGTTAGGAGAAAACTATGTGAGAGAAATGTGCGACTGCAGGATGTAGTGAATACCCCCCACCAAAGGAGATAGCATTGAAAAGACTATTCAAGTCTGCTGTAGTAATCCTTGTTCTAACATCAATCTTTATTGTTGCCGGTTGCGGAGAAGAGGCTGAGCAAGTTCAGCCTGAGGAAACTGTAACTGAAGTGGTAGTTGATCTGACGGTAGAAGTACCGCTGCTGCAGGTAGGACACTGCAACCATGATCATCACTCGGCTGTTTTCATTTCTGCGCTTCGGGGCGAGAAGATGAAAGAGCTTTATGGCATCTATCTTGAGCCCCTGGGCGAAAGATACTATGCGCTTGTAGAAGACGACAGGAAAATACTTGAGATTCAATTCGTGCAGTCACAAGGCGCAATAAACGTCCCGAACAATATGGTTGCAGGATTGTTCGATATCGGTTTTGGTGGAGTAATACCATTCGCCGCCAGCGCGGATCAGGGAAGTGGAGTTCGGATCATCAGTCCGCTTCACAGCAGAGGTGATATGCTTGTTGTTGCTGATGACAATACTGAAGTGACCGACTGGAACACTTTCATCGAATGGGCAAGAAACAGTGATGAACCACTTATAATAGGATACAAGAGCCCAAAGGCAGTTGCTCTGCTTATTTTCGAATCGGCTCTTACTGCAGAGGGCATCGAATGGAGTATGCAGGGTAATCCTGAACCCGGTTCTCAGATTCTGTTGTTCAACGCTCAGGGACAGCCTAACCTTAATCCAGCTCTCCAGAATGGAACTATTCATGGGTACGTATCCAACAATCCGGCATGTGCACTCGCCGAGCATAACGGCATCGGTAAATGCGTAGCGGAGTTGTCTGACCTTCCACCAGGAAATTTCACCAACCATCCGTGCTGCGCTATTGCAGCGACCGGGACAGCTATTGCTGAAAAACCGGAGGATATTGCCGCAGCTCTTCGTCTCTTTGCTGCAGCCACAGACTATATCAACAATTATCCGGAAGATGCAGCTTCCGCTGCAGCGGAATGGATAGGGAATCCTGTTCAGGTTGAAGTGATATCAATGGCAACCAGCGGTTACGACATGCAGGTTTCTTATGACTGGCTCGATAATATGAATGCAATTATTGGGAACATGAGGGATCTTGGAGCTTTCACAGGACCTCTTGCTGCGGAGGACGACGATGCAAGCATAGTGTTCCTTTACGATTTCTCATTGATGCCTGATGACCTGAGGTAAATGATATTTCTTCTGGAAAAACTGTAAGACGCATTCTGAGCAGGATCTGGAAATATCTGCCTGGATTTGCCATTCCATGCCTGCTTATCGTCTGGTGGTTTGCAGTTACAGGGGGCGGGAGGGATACCCTCCTGCCCTCTCCAGAGGAAGTAACATCAATACTCTTCCATCCATTTCAGGATCAGATCTCCACAGGATCGATGGCCTGGAGTACACTGGTAAGTCTGGTGAGAGTCGCTCTCGGCTTCTCACTTGCGGCTCTTATCGGGATTCCTGTCGGTCTTCTGATGGGGGCATCGTTTCATGCAAGGAAGTTCCTGTCCCTGATGGTTGAAATGGCAAGACCCCTCTCCGCCATAGCCCTGCTTCCGCTTTCAATAATCATCTTCAAGGCGAGAACATTGTCACAGCTGCTTGGTCTGGAGTATCTAAGATATCAGAAGAACCTTTTAAACGAAATGCAGCTCGGGATGATATTCATCCTCTTCTGGGGGGGTGTCTTTCCAATAATACTTGGAACCATTCAGGGGGTTCGAAGTGTTCGGAAAATGCATCTGGAAGCTGCCGGGATCCTTGGAGCAAACAAACTATTCACGTTCAGGCATGTTATCATACCTTCAGCTCTTCCGGATATATTTCACGGTCTGAAACTGGGTATAGGAAGATGCTGGATGGTTATTATTGCCGCGGAAATGCTTCCTGGAACCAATTCCGGTATAGGATATCTGATAAGGTACTCTTACCAGCTGTCCAGATACGATATCATGCTGGCAAGCATTGTGATTGTAGCGTTCATCGGAGCCCTGTTTTCCAAGGGCCTTGAATCCCTGGGAGAAAAATCCCTCGTTCTCCGAAGCAGAGAAAGATGATATGACGGCATTGAAGGTGATCAGTTTATCGAAAACTTTCAGGGAATCCACTGAAGAGGTGCATGCCCTTGGTCCTGTGAGCTTTGATATTGAAGCGGGTGAGGTTCTTTGTTTTCTCGGACCGACAGGATGCGGCAAGACAACCCTGCTGCGCACCATTGCCGGGCTGGAAATACCTGATAGCGGTGAGGTTGAAATTCAGCCACATCCTGATGGTGGAGAACCGATAATAGGTTACGTCTTTCAGCAGGGTGCACTCTTTCCCTGGATGAGTGTCTTCGCCAATCTGGAGTTTCCTCTCAAGGCGAAGAGTATCGCCAGGGATACCCGCAGGGCGAAGGTTGAATCCATGCTTGAAATGATGGGGCTTTCATCCTTTGCTTCCTCGTACCCCCACCAGTTGTCCGGGGGAATGCAGCAGCGTGCTGCACTTGCGCGGTCACTTGTTATGGAACCTGATCTTCTTCTCATGGATGAACCCTTCAGTTCCCTCGATATGAGGACAAGCCAGGAATTGCAGGAGTACCTCCGGGAACTCCTGAAAAAGTCATCCACCACAGTCCTCTTTGTAACTCATAACATTGAAGAAGCAGTTTACCTGGCCGGTGAGGTTATTGTTTTCGGGCATCGTCCTGGAAGGATTGTGCGCCAGGAAAAAATAGATCTTCCTGATCCTCGGTCTCGCCTGTCCGATTCTTTTACTGAATACCTGGTCTCCCTGAGAAAAACCTTTGAATCACTGGTTTCGGACTAGTTCAGCACGAAGTCGTATACAACTGAAGTCCAGACTCCAACCGGTACTCCGTCAGCTCTTTTTGCCGGAGACCAGCTGCTTTCCATTACTGAGGTCAAGGCAGCGTCATCCATACTTCCAAGCCCCGAGCTGGCGGCAATGACCGCCTCCACCGGAACGCCTTCAGGGGATATGAATACCTGGAGGATCACCCTTCCCTCTACACCAGCCTGACTGGCCATGGCTGGATATTCCGGAACAGGTCTGTAAGTGCATACAGGCAGAACACTGTGCGGAATGAACGTTCCCGGTTCAGGGATTGTGTTATCAGGATCAGTACCCGGTGTAAGATTGTTCGTATTGACGGTAATCGCATGACCCAGACCCGTAGTATCTATATCTGTACTGATAATGAGGATCGGTTCAACTATATCCGGGATTTCATTCAGTATGATGTCTTCGACATCGATCGGGTCGTCCTCCGGCATCTCCGGAGGAATCTGGTAGAGTTCTCCAGGGTCGAATCCCTGTATTTCATCGGTTGCCGTTCTTGATGACAGCCTTCCAATTTGTGATCCGGGAATAGCCTCGAATGCCAGAACCAGAAGTACAAATCCCCAGAGGATTCCGATGTCCATGGCTCCCGCTTTTGATCTATTATATCTTCTCATTTCTAAACCTCCTTCAGCTGTTATACATCTGAAGACGATTCTTTATTCCGGGAAGACAGCGCTAGTTGTCAGTGTCAGTACTCGATGGGTCCGTCGGTCCACTCCGTCGTGACCAGCCATCTGTGCTGGTATCCCACACACTGGACCAGATGCCCCGGAGAGTATACAAAGCCCTCATCGTATTTCACAATAAGAACATCGGAGAAATCCCACCATTCGGAGACAACGCTGTTGAAAGCCAACCAGGCACTCTCCCGGCTGAATTCAGCGGTGCTGCAGTCAGGCTTTGTTCTTCAGCTTCAGAAACAGCACAAGCGCAATAGTATCAAGAGAGATAAGGGTTGCAAGGGTCTGACCGTCTCCTTGGCAATTGTACCCGAAAATCAGCCTGAGAACCAGAAATACAAGTGTGCCCATGATACCTCCAATAGTTTTGTACAGTACAATATAACTAATGCAGCCTGCTCGTGTCCGGTGAGTATTTACATTTCAGTAATTATCGCTTATTAACTGTGAAATTACTGTATCAGGGGGAAGGGATCAATTGGCAAATCCGGATAAACTGGTTTACAGCGGTTTCACATTGAGTGTTCACGGGGTGCTGGAAGACAACGAAATCGATTCTATCCGTGATTTCGTGGATGAGCACAAGCGTTCGATATTCGACGCCGGGAAACTGATTCTTGATTTCTCGGATAGCCCGGGAATTGATACCGTTCCGGCAGTCGTACTTTACGGATTCTGCAAGGAACTTTCCCGTGCAGGTGTAAAGGTTAGCAGGAACGGGGCATCGGATGTCATTGAAAGCCTTTTTAAAACTCTCGCTAAATTCGATGCGTCACCGGAGCCTGGCAAAAGGAAATTGTCTATCCATTCTCATTTCGAACTTCTGGGTGAAAACGTGTATGAGTTTGGAAAAACACTATCCGAACTTGGACATTTCATGGGGGAGACGCTAAGCGCATTTGCTGGACTGGTTCTGCATCCTCTGAAGATTCGCTGGCCGATGGTGCTTTATTACATGGAGGAGTCCGGGTTTAAGGCAATTCCTATTGTTGCGGTTCTTCCCTGGCTGCTCGGAGTGGTTTTGGGGTATCAGGCCGGATATCAGATGAGAGTGTTCGGCGCGGAAACTTTCATGCCTGCTTTGATAGGATACAGCATAACCTGGGAGATCGGGCCGATGCTTGCCGCAGTTCTTGTCGCAGGGCGCTCGGGCTCTGCTTACGCCGCGGAGATCGGAACCATGCAGGTCAGGGAAGAAGTTGATGCCCTGCGGGTAATGGGTTTCGATATATTCAGCTACCTTGTAACACCCAAGATGATCGCTCTTCTATGTGTAATGCCCTTTCTTGTTCTCCTTGCTAATCTTGCGGGTATTTTCGGGGGGCTGCTCGCCGGTTCGATGTTTCTGGATCTTTCTCCAGGCACGTTCATTTCTGAACTGGGCAAGGCGCTCATACCTCTTGATATCCTCTGGGGAATGCTGAAGAGCGTCGTATATGCTGTAATAATTGCGAATGTGGGCAGTTACATGGGAATGAAAGTCCGGGGAGGCGCAGCCGCTGTTGGAAAGGCAACTACTGCTGCCGTCGTTCTTAGCATTTTCATGGTCATAATCGCCGATGCACTGCTTTCATTACTGTTTATCCATATCAGGCCCGGATTGAGTATGTAGTATGGAACAAGTACTTAAGGTTGAAAAACTTGAGGGAGGATGGGACGAACTCCTCGTACTCAATGACGTCAACCTCGAGGTCAGGAAGGGTGAAGTACTTGCCATCGTTGGCAAGAGCGGATGCGGGAAAAGCACACTCATGCACTACCTTCTTGGGTTGCTGAAGCCCTGGAAGGGAAGAGTTATTTTTAAGGGCTCCGATATCTGGTCCAGCCCGGAAGCTCTTCAGAGAGCAAGAAGCAAATGGGGTGTTACATTCCAATCCGGAGCGCTTCTCGGTAACCTGACACTTCTTGAGAACGTAATGCTTCCCCTTAAGGAGTACACTGATCTGTCCGAACGTGACCTGAGAATTGTTGCGTACAGTAAACTGGATACGGTTGATCTTGCGGATTTCGCCGATTCAAACCCTCTGGAGGTTTCCGGTGGAATGCAGAAACGGGCCGGTCTTGCCCGTGCAATGGCGCTTGATCCGGAAGTACTCTTCTTCGATGAGCCCTCTGCCGGCCTTGATCCCGTTACTTCCGGAAGCCTTGATGAATTGATAATCACGATCAACAGCACACTTGGCACAACAGTTGTTATTGTTACTCATGAGCTCGCCAGTATATTTGCTATCTCGGACAGGGTTGTTATGCTGGATCCTGATGAACATGGAATAATCGCTGTGGGAACTGCAGCCGAACTGAGAGACCATTCCAGTGATGAACGAGTCAGGCTGTTCTTCGGAAGGAACCTGGCTGCCAAGAAGAGGAGTGACAGAAAATGTCGATGACCGGGAATAAATTCAAACTTGGATTGTTCTTCTCAATTGGAGTTTTCCTCACGATTTTTCTGATATTCTGGCTCAGCGGGGGATTGAAGGAGAAAAAAACCACAACTTACGTATCCTACTATCCATGGTCCGTTCAGGGCCTGAGTGAGGGCAGCGGCGTGATGTATAACGGAGTTTCAATCGGCAGTGTATCGAGTATAGATATTGCTCCGGATGGAAGATTAGTTGAAGTCCTCATGAAAATACGAACGGATTTTTCTGTGGATCCGACCATTATAGCGGTGATGCAGCTTACCGGAATAACGGGTTTGAGGGTGATAAACCTGAGCGCGGACTCAACACGTACAGTTCTACCCGTCAATTACAGTTTTAATGTAGAGTATCAGATCATTCCGGTGGGTGAGGGTGCTATCCAGACTGTAACAACAACACTGACAAGAATTACCGAGATAATTCATGAAATTGATTTCAAGAATATGAGCGACCAGTTCTCACTTCTGCTTGAGAATACCAATGCCATTCTGGCAAGCGATAAGATCGAAAGGATAGAGGAATCGATCCTCAGTAACTCGGAAAACCTTGATTCACTGCTCATCACATATACAAGGCTTGGAAAGAATCTGAACCAGCTTGTGCTGACTCTCAATACAATGGCGCCGGAACTTGCCTTAAGTGTGGATTCCCTTATTGGAGAACTGCATGCTCTTTCGGAACCGCTGGACCGCTTCGTGTATAAAATAGATGATTTGCTTATTAACAGCTCGGAGATGATGAACAACCTGTCCAACTTCCTGGAGATACTGGGCAGAGACCCATCGGAGCTATTCATTCGAACTTCAGGAGAGGGGGTCTGGCAGTGATGCACAGACCGTTTGTATTATTTGTATTGACAGCGATTCTGTTTTCATCGGCATGCATTACAGTTAATGTGCCTATCGGAGGCGACCCGCAATCAGCAGCAACTGTATGGACAGTTGATCCGGACAGGATGGACCCGTGGACAGCTTCAACCAATCTAATCGTTCAGATAAAGGACTTTTCTTCGTCTCCGTCCGTTCAGGGAGTACAGATGATAGTTTTGAACGAAGATGGTACGATAAATAAAACCGCCACTGATATCTGGAGCAGTCGCCCTGTAGAGCTTCTTCCCGATATTCTTCACAGGGATATGATTTCAGCTGGCGCCTGGGGTGCTGTACTGCGCAGTTCCACATTGCTGCAGGAGAACCTTGTAGTTGAGGGCTTCGTTAGAGAGTTTGGCGGAAGGGTTGTACCTGGCGGATGGGAAGCTGTTCTGGATATTGATGTTACGGTGCTCGATGGAGATCACTTCGACCTTGTCTTCCAGGAGAACTACCGTTTTCACTGGGAGCTTTCCGAACCGAGTTATTCTCAGCTTGCCGGGGCGATGAATGTCCTTGTTGGGATCTGGAGCGAGGAAGTCATGGGAGATATCTGGTCGGCGATGGTTCCCATTCGATAAATGGGTTTCTTCGGCAGGAATAAGAAAAACAGGGATTCAGAAAAAGGAGCTCTGTATCCGGCATCGGACGATCTTCTGAATTACATCATCGTCATTCTCGACAGCTGCCGATACGATACATTTATGGAAGCCAGGCCGCAAACCATCATGAAACTTGGCGAAACGGAGCAGCGTTACTCCTACGCATCCTGGACAGCTCCATCCCATTACAATCTCCTGATGGGCCTCATGCCTCATATCAGTCCGAAGCATGTTTTCGCGTCGGAATACTACAAGAAGGATTTTGTAAGGTTCAACGAGAGGCTTGGGGCAAAAGATGTGGAATTCAAAAGCCTTATCCCCCGCCTCTACCTCCCGGATTTTCTGCGGAGCTCCCTTGGATACATAACAAGAGCCATGGTTTCGTTGCCGGTGCTGAACAGTCATACTCCGGTCAACAGCGGATTCGATTCATGGAAGCTCATGCCGGAGCATAACGATATGGCGGCCATGCTGGATTGCATGACCTTCAGCCCGAACAGACCCACATTCTATCTGCTGAACGTGGGAGAGACCCATTACCCCTACGCGCTTCCCTCAGAACCAAAGAACGAATGGCCCAGGATAAGCGGTGTTCACGGAGTCTTCAAGCATCTGGACGATCATATGGTCGGAGGTAAACTAGTAAAGGACGAAGACCCACCGAAATTCTTTGATCAGGAACAGCTGGATAGACTTCGCGCCCGTCAGGTAGATACAATACGATACCTTGATACAGTTTTTGAGAGGCTGTTTGATATCGTACCGAAAAATACTTACATAACCGTGACCTCAGATCACGGGGAACTTTTTGGCGAGAATGGTTATTTCGGACACGGACCTGTCTTTCACGAGAAAGTATTCCAGGTTCCGTTTCTGGAAGGCAGAATCCGCTGAGGAAAGATAGATTCAAAAAATAGAGAAGGTGGTATTATGTCCGGTCATTCGCGAAAACTGAAATTCAAAGCAGAGACAAAAAAAGTTCTTGATATAGTTATTAACAGCCTTTATTCACATCCCGATATTTTTCTGCGCGAGCTTATTTCAAATTCATCCGATGCACTTGACAGGCTCCGTTTCAAAATGCTTACGACCCCGGAGCTTGATGTCGACAGGGAGCTGAGAATCGAAATTATGCCGGATGAGGAAAATGGTATTCTCACCGTCCGTGACAATGGAATCGGTATGACCGAGGATGAGATGGCGAAGGAACTCGGTACTATTGCCAGATCGGGAACCGGTAGTTTTCTGGAGGAGTTAAGCGAGCCTGATGCAGAGAATACACCCGAGTTCATCGGGCAGTTCGGCGTGGGTTTCTACTCCACATTCATGGTTGCTGATAAGGTTGAGGTTATTTCCAGAAAGATTGGAAGCGGTGAACCCGGGCACAGATGGACTTCTACAGGGCATGATACTTTCACTCTCAGTGAAGAGGAAGATATCCCTGAGGGAACCAGTGTTATCCTTCATCTGAAGGATGACATGGACGAGTACCTCAAGAGTTACAGGCTCAGGGAACTCGTTCGGAAGTACTCCGATTTCATCTCGTATCCGGTCTATATCAAGTCAGATGATAATGCTGATTGGGAAAAGGAACCGGTGAATTCCCAGAAACCCATCTGGACCCGGCCCGAGGATGAAGTTTCCGACGAGGAGTACAACGAGTTCTACAGGCACATGAGCTTCGATCCCCAGGAACCCCTCTCGCGGCTGGTTTTCCATGCTGAGGGCACAACTGAATTCTACTCACTCCTTTTCATCCCCTCCGCGCGAACCATGGATATGCTTATGCCCGACTACAAAGCCGGTGTGAGACTCTTTATAAAGAAGGTCATGATTGAGGAGGAGGCGGATGAACTCCTTCCAAGGTATCTCCGTTTCATCAAGGGTGTGGTTGAATCAAGCGATCTTCCGCTGAATATTTCCAGGGAAACCCTGCAGGAGAACAGGACCGTCAGGGTCATAAGAAAAGCCCTGACCGGCAAGGTTCTGGGGTGGTTCGGGGATATGCTTGAAAACGATATCGATAAGTACCGTCAATTCTTCACGAATTTCGGGGATATGATCAAAGAGGGCATCTACGCTGATACGCAGCACAGGGATGAGCTTGCTGATCTCCTGCTTGTATGGACTTCCCGGAGCGGAGACGAGCAGAAGAGCCTCAGGAAACTGGTGGAAGAGCTTCCTGAGGAAACAGATCGCCTCTATTACATCACGGGAACCGACAGGAAGGAACTCGCGTCATCACCGTACCTTGAATCCGTTGGCAAATCCGATGCTACAGTACTCCTCTTTGACAGCCCTGTCGATGAGTTTATGCTTCAGTCCCTTGGAGAGTACAGAGGAAAGAAGCTCGTTTCACTCCTGAAGGAAGTGGATGAAGAGGATCTCAGCGATGCAGAAAAGGCTGAGAAAAAGAACGCAGAAGAGACTTTCGCAGGCCTGCTTGAATACATAAAGGATCAGCTGGGCGACAGGGTGGAGGCAGTCAGGTTCTCACCGAGGCTCAAGGAGAGTCCCTGCATCCTGGTGACTGACAGAAACGATCCCGGTGATATGCTGAGGCAGATGATGAGGTCCATGAATCAGGAGCTGCCGGATGCAAAGAAAATACTGGAGCTGAATCCAGTTCATCCAATCATTACAACACTTCAGGGTCTTTACGAGAAGGACAGATCCGGAGACAAACTGAAGGATTACGTGCAGATACTCTTCGATCTCGGAACAGTGATGGCCGGCGCAAGACCCGAGAATCCTGCAGATTTCGGCAGACGGATAACCGAACTTATTATATAATCAGATTACCGGTTGGTATGTGGACCGGATTGACAACGCATCATGCATTACGTATTAATCTACGTAGATATATTCATAATAATTATATTCAAAGAATTGAAAAAGAATGAAGTATTTCGCAACAAAAACACTATCACGCTCAGCATTTGCAACATTATCAATTCCTGTGATACTTTTGTTAGCTGCAAATGCTGCTGCTGGAGAATCGGAAGTACTGCTCACAAGCAGCTATCACACGCTCAATGAGATTTACGACATATTCTACGACCTGTCCAGCACGCATGTTGATATAGCGCATCTCGATACGCTGGGTTTCTCAGTCAGGGGATTGCCGATAATTGCACTTATGCTTTCGGACAATCCCGGCATCGAGGAGACTGAGCCAACCTTCATCTTCGATGGGTATATACATGGGAATGAACTGATAGGAGGTGAGGTTGTACTTGCTCTCGCCTGTTCTCTCTGCGCTGGTTACGGCAACGATCAGATGATAACAGACCTTATTGATGAAAACGAGCTATGGATAGTCCCGCTTGTGAACCCGGACGGTGTTGCAGCCCGAACGCGTCAGAACGCAAATGGAGTCGATATCAACAGGGATTTCGGCTATCAGTGGGGAGGAACCGGCTTCAGTCCCTACCCCTTCTCACAGCCAGAAACACGGATCAGAAGGGATCTTTCACTTCAGAACAAACCCGTGAGTTCGATCAATTTCCATTCGGGAATCATCATGTACATCTTCTCCTGGGCAAATACGTTCTCTGCTGCACCCGATTCAACTGAGCTCTTCTACCTGGGAAAACGGTATACTCAGTTCTATCCATTCAGATGTGGTCAGATATCCAGGGAACATCTTCCCTGGCTCGGATGCTCTTCGGATTTTTACTACGGATGCTATGGTGAGATGGCAATGGTAAATGAGCTCTGGGACGATTTCGTTCCTCCCCCATCTCTCATTGAAACCATCTGCGAGATGAATGTTGCAGGGTGTCTGGATATGATTGATGTAACCGGCAGAGGCGTAAGGGGAATTGTTTCCGATGTCTCCACCGGCAGTCCACTCCCCGCCAGAATCGAGGTCATTGATTCCGGCTGGCAGGTTTATACGGATGCTGTTCTGGGGGACTACTACAGGTTTCTTCTGCCCGGAGCATACCAGATAAGAGCGCATGCCAACGGTTACATCTCTTCACCGGCTGAACCAATTCAGATTCCCAGCGACGGCTATATTGAGCACGACTTCTCACTTCAGCCATCTGAACCAGATGAGGTTCATTTCGGTGCATTTGCTGTAGTCGCATGCCAGATTACCAGTTACATGCAACAGCCTGCAGTAGAGTCACCATACTTCACGCTCAGCCTGCTGGGTATGCAGGATGACCAGGTCCTTGAGTTTCTTCCCGATCTGGATTGGGTTATTCTTGATATGGGTCAAGCAACCCCGATTGAAGATGCATCGGGTGCTGACTTCACGGTTCATGCTTTAACAAGCGAAGGTCAACATATTGTTGAAGTATCCGGTAATATCGACGGCCCTTTCTACCAGGTTGGGACTGCATCCGGAACAGAGCATTTCGATATATCAAGTACTGGTCTTCTATCAGCGAGATATGTTCGAATCAGTTCCACAGGTAATCTCACTCTGGATGCTGTTACTACACCAGTAACACAGCTGGGAGCAGGCCCCGCTGAGCCGGACACACCGATGGTATCTCTGGTTCATAATCCCTGCAGTATACTTATGCTGATTGTCCATTCCGGCAGCTCTTATTTTACGGTTAAGATATACGATATAACCGGACGTCAGGTCCTGTCCGAGAGAACCGACACATGGTCGCCCGGTGATGAGTACTGTATTGACTGGTTTCCCAACGGGATTTACCTGATCAGTATTTCAGACGGTTTTCTTCATCAGGTACTAAAAGCTGTCGTTATCAAGTAGTCACATGATTATAGCCTGTCTAACATATTTACAGTACTGCTGATATGTGTTTGCATGATTCACACTGAATGTGTAACACTAAGGAGAATACTCAGAATCTATTTGATAAATATAATGGGATTCACCGGGATTCCACGAGTTCATTCTGTAGGATCTATGAAGTAGCAGCTTCTTAATACCAATTCAGGGGATATGCCAACTTCACTGCAGGAGGATCGAGTTGCCTTGACCCACACCACAGGAGGGTTTGTTCCGTTATGTAGTACATGGAATATTCTTGTTAAACACAACAGGATTTGCTATGATCTGTCCTGATTGAAACCTATGACTTACACTTGGCGGGCAGGGGTGAAGATGAGTGCTTTCAAACGTGAAGTAGAAGACGTTCTGTTTGAATTAAGAAGCTCAATTACTGCTGTGATATCATCACTAGCCAAAGGCGCTGAGAGCGCAACAGCTCTTACCGAGTTTTTGAAGATAGACAAGACACTGGCCTGGAAGCTGTTCAATTTCTTCGAAACCGAGGATGTCTTTCTCTCCACACAGTACATTCCCGGGTACAAATCGTTTAATACATTTCTGAAGCAGTCTGCTAAAAAGAAGGCATCGTCGGAGCATATCACCAGAGCCAGAGATGCGATGGTTTATTTCTATGAATTGATCGAGAGATACGCTGGAGACAGGTCGTCATTTGATCTCCTTGTACTTGGACTTTCTGTTGAAGGTAGCAAAAAAGCATATAGTGAACAGAAGAAAGCCTGTTTTCAGGCTCAGAGATTTTTAACCGGAGCCAGCGCATCTGTTGAATTCATTACAAACATCATACTTCCTGATGGAGGGGATAGTACTGAGATCGTTGGATTGAAGGGCTTCGTTAACATGATAAAGTATCGCAAAGGTCCCATCACTCTGTACAGAGCACCTCTTGCTGGGAATCCAGATGATACTCTCACAGATGAAATGATTAAGCGTAAACCACTTGATATCAGGAATGAGCAGTCTTCGATCATCATTCCGTATCTTCATGATTACTGCACATGTGATACTGTCAATCCTGGTAAGGATCGAATTTTCCTTACAATGGAAGACATATGTTCCGATTCAGCAGCAGGAAGTGACCGCACTCTGAACATGGTGACGTCTGAGAGAGTAACTTTTAACGGCGCGAAATATGACAGTACATCTACTATCAGATTATCCGCATCTGTGACAATGCCAGTTGAGCTACTTCTAATGGATGTATTCATATCAAAGGACGAACACAGAGGCCTCCCTGATATCAGTGTGTACAGCGATCTTCTGTTCTGCAATGCAGAGACCAAGCTGCATTGGATGCGAATGGATATTGAGAGAATGCCCTTCGATGAAAAGGTGATGCACATCGGTCGTGGAGCTTATTGTTCTCAACTTCCGGGAGTCCCCTGGTATTCGAATATGATTATTGATGTATTTCATCGTATTGGCCTCGATGAGAATGAATTCGATGTATTCAGAGTTCGTATTGAGCATCCATACCTTCCTTCGGAGGTAACTCTCACCTGGAGCGGGACCAGCTGATTCAGCAGCTTCCTCTTCGAGCCGAAACTGAATAAATCAGAAAACAGATTTTATTTTTGTTCTCATTTCATTTAGTGTATCAACTCCATTGTTGAATTCTGCATAATTACAGCCATTTCAATGCGATGATATCCATGAACCTCCAGAATGTGAATCCTGTATTCCGCAGTGAATCGACGGTATCCTGGCCTTTTTGCAGCCTTCAGATAACGAATCTTTGAGCGTGTTGACAATGAATCACAGTGTACATATAAATCTACGTAGATATATTCGTAGATAGTGATCTTTTGTTCTTTCCTTAGTTTTCGGAGGATGCTCACATCTACTACTATGAAAACACACGAAGCGATGCAGATTCTGCCTTCAGTGGCTTTGAAGCAATTCAGAGTAATAGGAAGCCCCCTTGATCTCTACGTGGGTACATGGCTCTGGGTGAATGATTGGGATGAGAACGGAATTCCAGATCTATTAGTCAGTGATTTTAATAGTTATGTCTATGTTATCATGGCTGATCTTACAGGTATAGCTGAAGAAACAGCTCCCCGGATAAAGACTGGTTTAGCTGTGACACCTGCGATCAACCCGGCATCCTGTACTTCATCTTCGGTGGAGAGTCAGGTTATGCTGGATAAACCAACACACAGGATTATGACAATAATTACTATTGATTGTTGCTTCATTTTCTACAATTCGTGAAAGGTGGGAACTCATGAAACTAATACTTTTACTGCTATCCTTTGTGGCAGTATTATCGGCGCAGCAAATTGTTCGTTCGTTCGATGCCCCTGACAACGGTATATCAGGGCTTGCATACTATGACAATTCACTATACGCTGTCGGGTCAATATCAAGCACTGTCTATGAACTTGATGAAATGTCAGGTTCGGTCAATAACTCCTGGATGGTGTCTACGCTTGGTTCTGAGATTCCAACAGGAATCGGTTATGCCGGTAATCTCCTCTACGTAGGAGCAGATGATGGTTCTGGTGCTGCCGGTCATGTTTACAAGTACACAACATCCGGGGGCTATCAGGGCTCAGTTGATATTCTTTGTTGAGGCAGCCCTCTCTGGTCGGTGACCGGAGTAGGCGGAAACGGTTCAAACGTATACATGGCAGGTAACAAAACCAGCACATCGGGTCCTGAAATGATAGCGAGGTGTTATCCGCTGCCTCTTAGCGATGCTACCATATCCTTTGCGACATACATCAACCAGATCAACAGTGTGAATATTTTCGATATTGCATACGATGGTGACGCAAACGGTGTTGGTGAAATATGGGCGGCAACCGATGATTCCGATTCACCTGTAAAATGCTACGCTTCCACCGGATATCCCAGCATGGCATTCCCAGGCAGCCTTATTTCAGCTGCCAGAGGAATCGCATTTTACAGTGAAGGTGCTCTGGATTATGTCTGGGTGAGTAATCCCGATGATAATAAGATTTCCCTTGTATCTGTCGATCCTACAGGAATTGAAGGGGGATCACATGCGCTTGGGGAGATCGTGCTTTCATCCAGTATGAATCCCTTCTGTGAGTCGGTAACAATAACTGCAACCGGTGTTTCAGAAAATGCAACTGTTGAGATATACGATGTTACCGGAAGATCCATACTGAGTAGTTCCTTCAATGGAACATTCCATTGGAATGGCCATGGCTCAGATGGAGCAATTGTTCCCGGAGGATATTACTGCATCAGAGTGCTGGACACCGACGGATGGACAGCTACACTGAGTATTGTTAAGCTTTGAGACCAACCCCCTCCACTTGGAGCTATCGTCCCGGATTGTATGGCAATCCGGGACACCATTACTTTGCATGAACGGTTTGAGGAAATCTCGTATTACATCGGTGTGTACTGTACAATTACATAGTCGGTCCTGAATCAGTATCTATCTACTTGATATCGAGTATTCCTTTCAATGGAAGATATATATTCCGGTTTGGATCCGGTCCCGTTCAGTTAGGCTCCCTGGACCTGTACTGTACCAACCCCTTCTGTGACGATATCTCAATTGCATTCTGGGATGACATTGATCTCGCTCCTTCTGGTGAGCAATCCCTCGGAAATGCTGACCCGTCAGAAATGGAAGCGGAGCTCGTTAGAGGGTAGAGGAAGGAGATGTCCCCGTTTCGAGGGCTCTATGGGCTCCATGAGCCTACTCCTGAACTCGGGAGTGAAAAGGCTCTCGAAGTCGATGTGCTCCACCGGGCCGATCTTCCCTTCGTCCCTTCTTCTGAGTACTTCCAGCAGGAGTTCAGCCACCATATGGTCCACAGGGACCATTGTTTTCTCGGCAACCATGAGCACATCATCCGTCAGGCTGCCGTCCGCCATCCTGATATTGATAGTGGAGGACTCGCCGACAACACTTCCGGCATCGATCTCCTTCGAGACCTGGATTATCGCTGTCCTTGTAGTGTCGGCCCTTCTCGCAACCAGGTCCTCCCACGGCTGCGGACCAGCACCGTGATGGTTGAGCAGATCCGCAGGCTGGACGTTGTAGATGCCGAAGGCTGGATAGTCGATCACCGGCCCGTCGATGAGCTGCCCGAAACCGGTCACGATGATGAATTCAGGATCCCACTCCGCCAGGAGCTTCCTGAATCCGTCGCATTTCACCTCACCAGTATAGCAGGGTACTCCGAATGTCAGGGCTGATTCGATTATGCCCCTCTCGTACTCTTCTTGTTCCTCAGGTGTGTAATAACGCCAGAATCTCCGCTTCTTCGTTATCCTGGCCCGGCTGTCAACAGGATCGTCGGTGACCATTCCAACGATATTCACCTTCCCCGGCAGCCTACTCTCAAGCAGCTTCAGGGTTTCGAAAGTAAGGAAGCCACCGGTGGCGCTGCAGATTCCGAGCACCCTTAGACCTTCCGCCGTTTTTCCGGGATTTTCCGCTGCTGCAGGGAGCATAAGGTATCCCCATCCAGTGTCTTTCAGCGTCCGGATCTCCCTGCCGGGAACTCCAGCGAGTACCCCGGTCAGGAGATCCTCCCTGCGGTCAGCGACATCTCTTGTTTCATCGATCAAGGTTATTCCCATCTGTGCGGGTAAACAAAAGGAAACTGGATTTGCACCATTTCACCAAAATGCCCCAAAACAGCATATCCGACCCAATGTCATCCAATATCGCTAACCGAAACTGACCATACTACCCGAACTCCGCAGCAGTCAATGATAAAGAATTAAGCAACCCTCCGGTCCCTGCGAAAAACCCACATAACCCACATTTGGACAAACCTCACCCATGAAGCCCGACTGCTTACGTAAGTCAGGGTCGACGTTTAGAGCGGGATACCGGTATAATATTGGCGTAGAATCTGAACTTTCAACCAGCCCAGGATGGTGAAGCATGATCATTTCTTTCTGAAAACAGCAGCTCAAAGCAGTTTTTTTAGAAAGGATTTTCATGTATCAAACATATTTACGCATCAGCAATGTCTCATACACATATCCCGGTTCAAATCAGCAGGCGGTCAGCGGTGTTTCATTGAATCTCGACTCAGGCTGGACTGCCTTCGCCGGAGCCAACGGCTGCGGTAAAACAACCTTACTCAAACTCGCGACTGGGCTCCTGACACCTGATACAGGCTCGATCGTTTCTTCGGGAACGACTGTCTACTGTTCTCAGAGAACGGATCACCTTTCTGAGTTTCTGGATGAATTCCTTTTTGACTGGTCCTCGGGGTCCATCAGATTGAGGGATATTCTTAATATCGGAGATGACTGGGGAGAGAGGTGGGATACTCTTTCCTACGGTGAACGAAGACGCCTGCAGATTGCCGCCGCAATTTGGACCAGCCCTTCTGTTCTGGCTTTGGATGAGCCTTTCAATCATCTTGACACGGATGGCAGATCCCTTCTGATCAGAGCAATGAGGGAATACCATGGCTGCGGTCTGCTGGTAAGTCATGACAGAAATGCTTTGGATCTGCTGTGTACTTCCTGCGTCCTGTTCTTTCCGGAAAGGATACAGTTATACAGAACAGGCTACACATCAGCGATGAAAGCCGAACGTAAAAAACAGGAATACCTTACGGGAAAGAGAAAAATGGCTGGAGTGAAGTACCTGCAGCTGAAACGGGACGCAAGGAAAAAGATGATACAGGCCAGGACTCTGCAGGCTCACCTCTCCGGGAAGCGTATATCCTTCAAGGATATCTGCAAGTACAATTACGATGGTCCATCCCAGTATACCAGTAGAGTCCAGAATGCAGGACGGAGAAGCAGAGAGGCTTCGGCGAGGGCGGAGAGAGCGAAGGATCGCATGGAATCCATCAAGTACAGAAAGATATACGGCACCGGTGTTGAACTGACCGGAGAAATATCCACCAGAAACTACCTTCTTGAGATACTTCCGGGAGAAATCAGAATTGGTGAGGCTACCCTCACGTATCCGCACCTTGAAATCAAATCCGAAGACAGGATAGCGCTAACGGGCGGAAACGGAACCGGCAAAACCATGCTGCTTGCCCATCTCAGGTCAGAACTGAACTGCCCCCCGGAAAAATTGATCTGGATTCCGCAGGAGATCACCGCCGGGCAGTGCAGTTGTCTTCTTGAAGAGATTAAGAAACGTTCCAGAGAAGATCTCGGGCAGATAATGACCATTGTAAGAAGGCTTGGCAGCGATCCGGAAAGGGTGCTCTGCTCCGAAATCCCCAGCCCTGGGGAGGCCAGAAAACTGCTGCTTGCGTTTGGCCTTTCAAAAACGCCATGGCTTGTTATTATGGATGAACCCACAAACCATATGGATCTGCCATCAGTGGAATGCCTGGAGAAGGCGCTGAACGATTACACAGGCGCCCTGGTGCTGGTCAGTCATGATAGAGAATTCCTGGGTAATACAACGAGTATTCAGTGGAATATCATGGACAGAAAATTATCCGTTACAAAAAACGCTTAGCCTGTGCTAAAGTGTTTCCAGCATGTATACCTTCTGGTAACCCCGGGCCGGATTCTCTGAATACGCAAGTACTCCGGCTGACTGGATAATAACGTTCCAGTATTTTCCCTCTGAGGGTTCCACAGGAAGGGTAACAATCCTTAATAGTTCTCCTGAGTTATCGTATACATCGAAGGTCGGAATCTGCTCGATGCCCCTTCGAACCCAGATGTTACCATAATCGTCTATCCCCAGTCCGCTTATCATCGGATAGAAGGGATCAGGCGAGCAGCTCTGGTCACCCGCTCCCAGGCTGACTAACCTGGCTTCCATGAATTCCGTCTCTTCTTCCAGTTCTACTGGTGTCATTTCGACAGGCTCAAAATCGTTTCGAACCAGCTCAAATACCTGTTCACCGCTGGTATTGTAACCAAGAACTTCGTATTCTGTGCTGGATCGAGAAGCGAAGTATACTGTTTCGTAATCAACCTCTGCTACGCTGTATGCGTCGAACACGTTTTCGAACAGTGGGGCTGCGTTGGTGGGGGTAAACTCGAAACTCTGTTCCGCAAGAACGACATCAGGCTCATTGTCTCCCGGCAGATAAATGCCCAGAGTCACGTCCGCCATGAGTCTGTCATCCCGCGGCATCATCTGAAAATGAACAGCCACAAAAGAACTGTCCCTCATCCCGGCAAGTACGAACGGTGGAGGAGTCATACCCCTGGGATATTCAGCGATCCATTCACCTGTATTGAAATCAAACCTTTCCATTGCGTCCCTCTGACTGACAAGAAGGTTACCGTTTTCTGTAATTGTCATGAATACGGTCTGGCTCATTTCCCCGGGTCCATCACCCGCGCGGCCTATCTGCCGCTGAAAAATACCATCCCGGCTGTAGACCATCACTCTGGAAAATGCTCTGTCAAGAAGAACGATAGACCCGTCCTCCAGAATCGTGAGCCCCTCTATCGAGCGAACATGTAAAGACTGTCCCCGATCTCTACACCCATTGAATCAGTAAATATCAGTTCAGAATCCGGCATCTGAGGTTCAGGAGTGGTTATCTGCTCCGTTTCCCCTCCACAGGATAGCATGAGAATCGCTGTAACAATAAGCTCAATTGTCAATCGCTTCATCGCCATCTCCCATTCTTTCATTAATTGCATCAATAAGAAGAAGATGTTACAGAAAATGGAACTGTCAACCGAACTTCCGGGTTATACCTCGAGTTTAAGGGGGATTAATTAAAATGAGAAATACTTTGATTATCCACGTGCTGCTTCCGCTTTCGATTATAATGACGATGGGGTGTATCGATACTGGAAACTCTGAAGGGACAAACGGTATGGCTGATACTTCGAACGGAATGAACAGGCTCTCCGAGGAGACAAGTGCCTATCTCCTCGCACATGGGGACAACCCGGTCAACTGGTATCCATGGGGGGATGAAGCCTTTGCTGCCGCCAGAACAGAGGATAAGCCCATATTCCTATCAATTGGCTACTCCTCCTGTCACTGGTGCCATGTCATGAAAGAGGAGAGTTTTGAGGATACTGAAGTAGCCGCTCTTCTGAACGATGCGTTCATCTGTATAAAGGTTGACAGGGAAGAACGCCCCGATATCGATAATTTATACATGAGATTCACAGTTGTGTTGACCGGCGGCGGGGGCTGGCCCATGACGGTTATAATGACATCGGAAGGTGACCCCTTCTTTGCGGCAACCTACATCCCTAAAAACGCATCGTTCGGAAGAACCGGCATGATGCAGCTTCTGCCTGCAGTTGCCAGGCAGTGGGAGACCGGAAGGGAGGAAATAGCCGCGCAGGCTGCTGAAATAGAGAGAATTGTTATTCACAGCCAGCAGGTTTCTACGGTTTCTCGGGAACCTTCCCAGGGTGTTGCCGACAGCAGTTTCTCTGCCTTCAGGTCTTCTTTCGATCCGGAGTTTGGAGGGTTCGGTACCGCTCCGAAGTTCCCTTCACCGCATAACCTGATCTTTCTGCTCCGGTACTGGAATGCAACGGGGGAGCAGAGCGCCCTTGATATGGTCACGGCAACTCTCCGGGCTATCCGCTGCGGCGGGATATATGATCAGCTGGGATTCGGCATTCATCGCTATTCAACGGACAGGGAATGGCTGGTACCCCACTTCGAGAAGATGCTTTACGACCAGGCTCTGCTAACGATGGCTTTCCTAGAGGCTTACCAGGCAACGGAAGATGAGTTCTTCGCCGGCACAGCCAGGGAGATTCTTGAGTACGTTCTTCGTGATATGACTTCAGCCGATGGAGCTTTCTATTCCTCCGAGGATGCTGACAGCGAAGGAGGGAAAGGTGCCTTCTACACATGGAGCCTTGATGAGATGTCCCGCGTACTCACTCCAGCCGATCTGCAGGTTGCGACCGAGTATTGGAATGTCACTGAATCCGGGAACTTTAGAGAAGCTGGCGCGTTAGATAATAGCAGGAGCATACTCCACTTGACCCGGGAGAACTGTTCCTCGTCATTAACCTCGCCGGGGGAGCTGCAGGATGTCATTTCCGCCGCAAGGCGGACTCTCCTCCTCTCGAGAGAAAGCCGGCCAGGACCATTCAGAGATGAAAAGGTTCTGTCTGACTGGAACGGACTGATGATAGCTGCCCTGGCGAGGGCCTCCATTGTTCTTAATGATCCACAGTATCTTGATGCCGCGGTTGAAGCCTTCGAGTTCATCAGTGACAGGATGATGACGGTCGATGGGAGACTTATCCACAGCTTCACAATGGGCAGACAGGGCCCGGAAGCATTCCTTGATGATTACGTATTTCTGATTTGGGCCTGTCTTGAGCTTTACAGCGCTTCCCTTGGGCAGCAGTACCTCCATACCGCCATCGAACTTCAGGGTGCGCTTGACAACCACTTCGCGGACGATTCAGGAGGAGGATACTTCTTTACCGGAGATTACGCAGACCCGAAGATCCCAAGGCTGAAGGAATCCTACGATGGTGCCGTGCCATCTGGTAATTCGGTGGAACTGGGCAATCTCATTTCGCTCTGGAAGATCACAGGAGACCCACGGTACATGGAAAGTGCTTCCCGAATCGAGTCTGCATTCGGGGCATCCGTATCCGCTGCACCCACAGCTTATTCCATGCTGTAAACGGGGATAATGTACGGAAGGAATGGGGGAACTGAAGTTCTGCTTGTGGGTGAATCCGATGATCCTGTATTGCTGGAGATGCTTACTGTGCTTCAAGCGGGGTACAGGCCGTGGACCACAGTAGTTCTTATGGATCCTGCAAATGCTCTGGATGGGCCTGCATGGATTCCGGATATCTCCGATATTTCAGTTATACCTGCAGCTTACGTTTGCAGAGGCGGCGCCTGTAGCCTTCCGGTGGGAACCGCCCGGGAACTTGAAGAACTGCTTGCGCAGGATCCCTGACCTGGAGGGAGAAAGGCAATTCGAACCTGGTTCATCATTGACCTTCCAAGACGACTGTATAATAATCGTTTATACGTTTCTGGAAACGAGTACATTATGCTTTAGGGAGGAAGAAATGCGATACATTGCTCTGCTGTTTATTGTACCACTTCTGGCGCTTGCCGACCTGCCTTTGTTCCGCGAGCCGGTAATCATTGAGGCGGATGGTGTGAACCTTGATGTTGGAGTCATGTCCGATCCCTTCATGGTTGACTGGGATGTGGACGGACTTGTTGACCTTCTGGTGGGGCAGTATTCACCAGGCAAGGTCAGTTTCTACAAGAATATCGGAACCAGCGGGAATCCTGTATTCACATTTTCGAACTACCTTCAGGCTGACGGAAGTGATATTGCTGTCAGCTATGGTTGATGCACCGGAGCCACAAATCCACAGGCTGTGGATTTCAACAATGACGGTATTCTTGATCTTGTTCTCGGAGAGAGAGACGGTTACTTCAATTTCTACACAGGCAACGGTGACGGTACCCTTCATTTCATAGGCTATCCCTTCGACGATCTTGGTAACCCCATCGAAAGAAACTACAATTCCTCTGGTTACCTCGATGACTGGAACGAAGACGGGTATATTGACTTCATCGCAGGCGGATACGAAACGGAAACAACAAGCGGCGGGATTCTGGAGGTGTATCTCAACACCGGTGATGATATCACTTCACCAGTATGGAGTGCATCAACAATAGATCTTACGTCTTCAGTCTCCAACAAGTGGAGGCTCACCCACCAGACCTTTGATCTGGACCGGGACGGAGACAAGGATCTTGTACTCGGTTATGAAATGGGTAATGTGTGGTTCGCTGAAAATATCGGCACCAACAGTAATCCCTCCTTCAACGGTTACGTACAGCTTGTGTGCGATGGCGGGGACATCAATGTCTACGACAATTATCCCGGCGGAGGAAGGGCTCGGGAGAATGTAATTGACTACAACAGCGATGGCATTCCAGATATTCTTTCAGGCTGCAACAACGGATGGATCTACTACTTTGAAGGGTACGATCAAACAGGAATCAGCGAAGGTGCTTCAACTTCTCCCGTGGAGTTTAATATGACTCTTTCGGAAGTACCTACTTCAGGCATGTTCTCTGTCAATATGACTCTTCCGGTGGCCGCTGTGGTGGAGATCAATATCTTCGATGCATGCGGGAGAATCGTAGAATCCTCCAGCGCATCCCATCAGATCGGCTTTGCGTCTGTTCAGATGAATATCACGGACGTTCCAGCTGGTATGTACATAGTGTCTGTATCTGCCGGGGGAACGATGGAAACCGCAAGACTGATTAAGATAAATTAAGCGCCGTTTAACGTGATGATGAGTATGAATATACTGTATCGACAGTATTGAGAGGATATGCTCTTGACCAAAAGGAGTGTATAAGTGAACTTCATATGAAAGGAAGGTAATTATGAAAAACGTTCTACTGCTTGTTCTACCGCTTATGGTTGCAGTTTGTGTGTCGGATCCTGTTCTGGATCGTACACTGACCGCTCCGGATGGTAACATCACCGGTCTTGGCTACGGAGAAGGATATCTCTGGGCGCTCGACAAAACCTCCGAGACTGTCTACAAGCTGGATCCACTTACAGGTGCTGTTGAGAATTCCTGGGTCTGCACCCAGACAGGTACGAAGATTCCCACAGGACTTACCTACATGAATAATTATGTATACGTGTGCGCCGGTACTGCAACCGGAACCGCAGCATATGGTTACCGGTACACCTCAGCTGGAGCGTATGTCAGTAATTTTTCGATGGACTGTTGAGGAAGCGATTTAGACCAGGAGGTTACTGGTCTTGCTTCCAGTTCAAATGTTGTATTCGGTGCCGGAGTCGATACACAATCACTGTGGGAAACTGTTGAGAGATACAGCGCAACAGGTACTCTTCTTACGGGACCTTACCTTTTCAAGCCAATTGGTCTTCCTGAGTTCTTCGATATCGGTTATTCGGGTGGAGATATCTGGTTCGCCTGCGATGATGCGGATTCCCCCATTAAGGCTTTCAACACTGCAGGTGCACTTACGGATTATATCTGGAACACCGTCGTTCCCGCTGCCCACGGGCTCTGTTTCGAGGACGATCAGTACCTCTGGGCCAGCAATATTTACACCGATGAGCTGTACAGGATAAACCTTAATCCTACAGGGATAGAGGGACAGGAGATTGAGTCTGCAATTTCACTTGTCTCCAGCAATAATCCTTTCACCACTTCCGTGACAATCCAGGGTACTGGCTTCTCCGAGGCTGCTGTTCTGGAGATATTCGATATAATGGGCAGGAAAGTGTATATTGCTTCATTCAACGGTTCCCACACCTGGGGTGGATTCGACATGAACGGGAATCAGGTTCCATGCGGAACCTACACAGCTCTTGTTCACGACGAGCTTTCCGGAGGCGTAACTCTAAGACTGCTTCGTCTTTAGGATCAACCGCTACAACTGTCCTGTTTTTTATGAAAGCCGCTCCAGTTCCTGAAGACCGGGGCGGTTTTCGAACCTGGAAGAGAGTATTATGAAATGCAGTGAAATCTTCTTCTTGCTTGCCGGTATATGTCTTCTGGTTTCTGCAGGTTGTGGATCAGGTGCGGGGACCGATTCAAGCGGAGAGGATACGCTGGGGGCTCCAGCCGACAGCATGATCATAATATCTGATACGATCTCGGTAGATCTCATGGCAGATTACGGTATTGCTTCTGTTGATGATATTGATGCTGCAGGAAATGGTCGGATAGCACTTCTTGATAGAGTAAGCGCGACCGTTACCGTTATTGCGGATTCCGGTGATCTCGTTGCCAGGGCGGGAGGTTCCGGCAGCGGCCCGGGCGAATTCCAGTGGCCTACCGCGATATCCATTTCGGGCAACGGTTCAGTCGCAGTCTCGGATCAGATGGCTGGGTCCGTGAGGATTCTTGAACCCGGTCTTGACGCATATGTTGACCTGCAGGGATTCATGATGGCAAATCCAGGTATAATACATCTGAATCTTGATGGCGGTTTTATCGGAATGAGAATGATCTTCCGCTCAGAGG
>JAGLOY010000078.1 GCA_023138735.1 Candidatus Aegiribacteria sp.
AAATGTCTGATCCCAAATTCATTTATCATTTTGAGATTGTCGATCATGCTCATTCCATACTTTGTTCTGTATCGCTTATCCAACTGTTTCAACCTGGCGCAGGGGAAATTATTACATCTATCGGAACAATACTTGGTTTTGCCTTTCGTGTTTTCTTCGCAGTTTCTGATTTTACATGTAGTACGGCATTTTGATTTTTGACTTTCCTGACTTTCGATCAACAGGCAACCTGGACATGTGTTCTTTTCTCGAATGTATCCCCAACAGAGGCGGCAGTTCATTCCACATGGCGCAATCAAATTTGCAGGAATTGCTGTCGTTGTTTTCTGATCTTTTTTTGTCATGATCTATATTTCCAATCGATCAGAAAAGTTTTTCAGCAACCCCGACTGATTCGCTGACTTCGTCTTCCGTTCCGAACCCAATCGAGACCAGATCACCGGGTTTCGAGTTCTCCGCGATGAACTGGAGACCTTCATCGGGCGGAATCCTCCCCGCGCCGAGTGTCTTGATCAGTATGAATGGTTTAGGTGTGTCTCTGACAATATCAATCCGTTCCTGCACACTCTCCGATCCCTTGTAACCTGGGTATACAAATCCGGACAGGTTAAGAGGGAAGAGGTATGTGTCGATCCCGTAGCACTGTTTCTCGCACAGTTCCACCGTCTCCACCCGGTGCGAGGATATGCCGGCCAGCAGACCTGCATCGTGGATCTTCTCAACGAGACTGCCTAATCCTTTGATCGAATCTTTCTTCCCCGGACGGTCAACGTACTGGGCATGGATAACACAGATCTCGGCTCGGTTTTCGATCAGAAATGAGAGCTTCTGCTGGTGGCTCTTCATCTCTGATGTCTCGTCAATCCGGGTGCTGCCGACAAAATGAACCGGATCGGAAATTTTCTCCTGCAACTGTGACAGAATAGAGACAATTCGCTCATTTGCACAGGATTCAACCGTGTTGATCCCCAGGTCAACACAATGCCGTATCGTCCGAGCTATTGTTTCATCATCAAAACAACGTAGATACTCCGTGTTTCTGGCTTCACTGAAATGCGAATGACCCCAGAACGCATTAGTCCCACATAGGATTTTGCTGAACGTCAAATTGCCGATGGTGACTTGTTTCACGAGTCGTTATCCTCCAAATGGAACGTTAGAATTCAGCGACCCGCAGAGCGGCGGCGAAGCCATGACAAAACGCTGCGTTTTCGCAGTCCGCTGTATTGAGTGTTCGCAATTCTATTTCTTTCATTAAGTTAATACGACACTCATAGACCTAAATCAGTTTCCTCTGATGTAGATTGCCTGGAAATATCGTCCTTCTCCAGTTCTTGATTCGGGAGATGCAAATAATCCTTCCAGAACCAAATTCTCATTTATATTTCCGAATACCTGATGCCATAATCCGTTAGCGATTTCTTTTTCATCCACTCCATGCGACAAAGCAGATAATCCTTGCATTTTCACTTTAAGATCGCTGAATTCCCTTGCTACGTCATCCCCGATTAACTCAATCAAGTAGTTTGAGACATCATCTATCGCTTTTGCATCGTCTCCATCAAACAATGGAACCACTACTCTTACCCCACCAGATTCATCAATTTCGATGTATTTAAACTCCTCAAGGAATTTTAGAGCATCCTTCTCCTCATCCGAAAAGGATGAAACTGATTTTTCTCCATTAAGAACCTTTGTAACTAATTCAGCGCATACCTGAGCCAAATGCTGATTTTGCTGTTCAAGGATATGTATGTATGAAGAATTCAGACTCAGGTTTGGGGTAATATCTATCAGCTGCGAGATTACTTGTCTCATAAATCTGAACATGTCTTGTCTATTACCATTGCTGTCCCCGAAACTCGCGAATTCTACGCTGCCTGCTCCTTTACAGTTGCGGCTGCAAAGTATCTTGTCACTTGAACATGCTACAATTTCGTTCTGCTCAAAACCAATAAGAATGTAGTCTCTATGACCGTACTGAGGTTTTGAGATGCTTAAGATACCCCTCTTGCTGAATTCAGAGAAACTGGTCCCATCAAAAATATCACAACCAATCACATGATACAGGATTCTACCATAGCCAAATTCATCCAAGCATTTGATCTTGGAGGTATAATTTTGGATTTCCTGCTTATATCTCAAAATCTTTTGACTTAACCTGAGAGCAATTGCGCTGCTAAGATTGTCTATTATGGGAAGATCCTTCTCTAGTATGACAAAGAAAGACACTGAATACTTGTCCTGTTTCTTCGTCACCATACCAATCTTTTCCATATTGGATAGCAACTCATCCAAATCAACTGGGCTAGTGCCCAATTTTGATGCAATATCACATTTTGTTAATTTATAGCTATTTGCATTAGCGATCTCAAACAGAATTTCAGGAGCCCATTTCTGCTTGTACCAATAGAAAGGGTTGTTCTTATCGAAATCCCCACCACCATCACCGAAGTTATACAAATCTATCCTGTTAGACATAATGTTCCCCTTCGTACTAACTCATTCAAGTGGCAACAATTTCTATTTGACTTGCGAATGTTCTGCATAACCAGAACAGATTTACCTAGTCCTAAAACCTTGCGTCTGTTTCTGGTTGATGCAGTTGTTGTGCAAGAATTTACTGGCCATATTTATCGAATATTTCAATTGACACTTTGATTTTCAGGAATAATTCCAGCTTCAATTCTCGGCTTTGTCAGATATTTGTCAGCAGCATTTCTCAGAGTCTCACTGTTGACGTTTCTATAGCCATCCTCTTCATCAAGGATAGAAATTGGAAAGTCATACATGACCTTTCTGAAGAGGTTTATTGTGATATCATCCAGATTCTCCAACTGATCCTGCAATAGAGATATAGATTTGTTTCTAACTCCTTCGATTTCTGCTTCGGGAAGACCGTTTTCAACAATATCATAAAGGATATTGTCAAGGACATCTCTAGTCTCCTGAAGTCGCATGGCATCAAAACCATTTACCAAGAGGATAATGCAATTCTCAGGATGATTTTGATACATGGATCGGACATCGTATCCGATTCCACGCTTTTCGAGTAGTTCATCGCACATTCTGCATGACATATGCTTGCCAATTGCATTCTCCAACATGTGCAAAGCGAAATAATCCTCTCCACTGAATCTGTCTGCGGCAGGAAGTATTTGGGCCATATATGCTTGTACGATACCATTTCTGACTTCATAAAGCGGTTCTTTGTTCCGCACTACCACATTTATGTTGAGATCATCTTCAGTTAGCGAAGGTCTGGATATTTGACCAAAAGTCATCTCAATCTTGTTGATAACATCTTCCTGATCGAATTTACCTGCAATTGAAATTACTGTTTTCTGAGGGATGTAGTGTTTTTTCTTGAATAAGATCATCTCTTCAAATGAGATATTTGAAATAGCATTTACCTGACCATACACATTTCTTTCAAGGTCTGTGCCTCTGAAATAGTTTGGCATCAGAAGATTGTGTATCACATGACAACCCGGACTTTCCCAGCATCTTCGAATCTCCGTGTTTACTACTTCCCGCTCTGTCTCCAACTCATCAGGCACACATTCAAGATTCATGTAAGCTTCATACGTGATTTGTATTGAATCAATAAACGTGTGCGATGGTGATAATACTCGGAATGCAGTACAATCGCGGTCAGTGAATGCCCCGGTTTGGATTCCATTCCATTCTATATCTTTGATAAACTGGCTGCTGTTTCTGTATCTATTCGACTTGAAGAGCATGTGTTCAGTGAAGTGCGCAGCTCCATCAGTCTCTGCGGTTTCGTGAATTGAACCGACACCAACAGCAACCATCATACAGACCTTTTTCTTTTCCGGCATGTGCAAGGTTACAACTTTCAGTCCATTTGCAAAGTTGAGAACTCTTTCCTGATTCATTCTATCTCCCCTTGATATGTCAAACCTTCAACTTGGATTTACAGTAATACTTTGTGCACAACGCTTCAAATCAGCAGACAAGAAGCTTGAGTTATTACTTAGACCGCCGTTCTGCTGCATTTGTTTGTTGGCGCATTAATTACAATATAGAATACGAAACACTCCACAAACCATCCACCGGATATTTAGAATATTTGAGATCGGTGGAAATTGGAGCCAGGGTATTTCTGAGCTCTTCCTCACTAGGGATATTTTTAATAATACTGTAATATCGATTATTTATCATTCTCCTTGCAATCATGTTTCCGTTTGAATCAGGAAGATGATTACCTGCATCAGAATCTGCTAGCTGACACATGAAAGAGACTCTTGAATCAGGCTTCAATTTACTGTGTAGGGTTTTGAGGAATTCCTTTATTCTAGATTTAGGCATGAAGCACCACCACAGCACAGAAAATGCTCCTGAAAATCCACTGGGGATCTCGACTAGAGAGTAGGCGTTTGATACTTTGAATTCAACATTATATACTTCTGATAAACGTTTCTTAGCCTGTTTAACCATTGATCGATTCACATCAGTAGCGAGTATTGATTTAGCGGTCTTTGCAACAATTTCAGTCCAATATCCGGTTCCACACGCTATTTCAAGGACGTCTCTCCCGTTAAACAGCTTTCTGAATCTGTCAGCATGAGAATGTGTACCAGAAAGATCATTGTAACCTGATTTTCTGTGGTACTGAGGGGCAAGTGTATCGTAATATTCTATTATCTCATCAACATGTGACATGCTTTCTCCGTATCGCCAACGTTTAGGCTCAGTGGATTGAAATACCAAGGTCAACTCTTTGACGCAATTCCACTGTAGCCGCTTGTTATGTAGCTATTGCTCTGTCTTTTGCTACCCCCAGAAGCAGCAATATGGGTCTTCGCTAATTTCCTTTAATACCTGTTCCAATGATCCTGTATCAGGCAACGGTGTGTAGCGATGCCACTTGAGATCTGCCCTCATCCAATACAATTTCCATATTTTCCTGCTGACGACATATGTTGCCTTTGCGACCGGTCCTTCCATTCTCTTTTCCGGATTCTTCCATTGTGGCCGTACTTCGAATATTTCAAAACTCTGCCCAGAGATACGAAAACCGATATCTAGCTCTGGTCTGATATGTGGTGCTGGTCGCCTGGATTCAACGAACTTGCCAACAAGCTCGCTTATTCTCTTGATTTCAAATTCACTTAGCGCCATCAGGCTCCATTTCTCCACATAACGTTGGAGTTCACCTGCATTTTGGAGCGTAGCGGAAAAATGTCAGGTGCAACGATTTGTTATGTCAAATTCCTCAGTCTGTGTTCTTCAGAAAGTACGACCTGATTAGATCGTCACTTTCTTTTCGGGTCCATACCGAGTATCCCTTGGATTTCAGAATGTCGATCCCCGGGGCAGGAAGGAATGATGTTACGAGCTCAATGATCTTGCCTTTCCTAACGTTCTTCGCTTCCTTTAGGATGATGACCAAGGTCATCTTGTCTTTGTCTTCCACCTTGTCCTCGTCGAGAGAGAGCGCAACCTTGTCAGGTGAGAACCAGTTTGGCTGTTCACCAAAGTAATTCTGATCCTCGTAGGACTCCGAACTTTTCGGCTGGCCGACTGCTTCTCGTATTTTGCCAATCAACTCATCGAGCGTGATACCGGCAACGGATGCGATGTGCCTTATTGTTGCAACCTTGGCAACCGACTTCCTGAGGAATGGGTTCTTCAGCTTCTTGAACGGCGGAGCTAAGCCAATCAAGACTTCTTCTAGGTCCGGATATGCCTCCAACAGAGCATGGACCGTGACCGACGGGTTTATCTCAATTCCGTTTTGTGACATCTAGTCTCCCTTTCTTGTTAGGTTTGCTGACATAACGCGTTGCATAACCAGCACAGATATTACACTGGTTCAATGCTTTGCATTTGTGGCTGGTTCATGCAATTGTTCTACGCCCCTTTTCCTTTCTCGCTAATTATCTGGTCCATTACAGTTCTGAATATTCCGCGCAAATCTGAAATTGGTATAGATTGGATTTCCATTTTAAGCAATTCTTCTACCCGTGGGACGTAGAGTTTACTGTTATCTACTGGTGTACTCTTAATCCCCAAATCACTGAAGATCATTTTTGTCAGAAAGCTGCATAGCGTTTCATAGACTTTGTAGAGCAGGCTAAAATCATATTCCCTTTGTAGCTCTCCCTGTAGTCTCATAAGAAGATGACTGCCAATTTCATGTACAATACCTTCCAACAGAAATGGAATGTCATAGTAGACCCAGTTCCTCCCATAACCCAGTGAGTTGAATCTGGGAGCATTCTCCATCCCTGAGCTGAAAACATACTCGTAACTATCAGATTGGAAAGTAAATCCAGTTGCATATTCCCAATTTTCTATCAGATTCATTTCCTGTAGCCGCTTATTGATTGTATTTGCTTGGGCAATTACCTTTGGCTTTTCTTGGGGCCATACTTCAGTTATGAAACAATCCCAGTTTTCTATTAATACTTTCTTCAATTGTTCGATTTCGCCACCGAGTGCTCGGAGCATTTCAATGGCTCTTGGATCATCTAGCGGACCCCATATTTCGTGAAGGCGCTCCAGTCTTGGATATGAATGGAACAATTGCGATACATCTGCACTTTTCGCCATAGCCAATAGTGAGTTGTAATAGGATTCGATTCCTTCTGGTCCATCAGGGCTAACATATCCGAGCATAAAAAGACCGTAACCAGTTAATGGTCCAGCTTTGCCATTTCCCCATTTCAATAACTCTTCGTTTTCTTTAAGCCAGTTAATATCTTCCTGTTTGACCGACTGAGAGTATCTGTCTGAATATTCGCTTTCGAAACCTACGCGCGCAATACTGAGCATATGTCCCATATAGCTCGGAATTGATTCGACAACACATGATACTCTCATCTGGATCCCTTCTGGTGCTTATAGCTTGGCGGTTTTGCCGTAGAACATCCTAAATCAGCAGATTGCATCCTCATAACTCCATATCTATTGTGCAATTCTGCTGCATTTTGTTGTTATCTCTCTTTCCTTCGGACCTTCTTTGACTTGGCATACTGCAGTTGGATGTTATCCCACACCAGCAATTTACCTCGTCTCTTCGTCATAGCCCGAACATCTCCGTCTTGTGACACAACAAATCCTACACTACCCTCAATTGCGTTGCAGTACCTCATCATCGAGCGATGGCGTGTTCCAAAGTGTCGGTAATCAAACGGTCGTATTTTCGATGGGCTAGCTGCTGCATTTGTAGCCAAATAGATATCATTGGGCTCATCAGCAATGCAGATCTCTGCGCCAAAACCTTTAACGTCAAATTCTTGTGTTAGGACTACAGCCCCATCGACTCGAGACAGCAAGGCAATAAACCAAATCGCCCCATCAAGCTCACTACCACTTTCTTCTACTTCAGTAGCCGATACACTCTCTTGGAGATATAGATCAACTGGGATCTCGTCGGCATTGCTATCCAGGTACTTGAAGAGCTTGTCAGCGGCGTAGCACTCCCGAATAACGGAGGCCCCTCTTTGACCAATCGATTTCCTAAACCTACCATAGTCGATCTTGTACTTAAGATCCAAAGATCCAAGAGATCTATCTGGGCTTACTACTATCGCTCCGCCATGACCGAGGTTTTTTATTCTTAACAACAGCCTCCTTATTGCATCTAAGTAATACGATTCAAGAGACTTTGCATTCCACGGACGGTCTGCAAACTCCTCTAGCGTCACCTCTCTTTTGACTTCGTCTATACAGCTTTCGATTCCTGGAATCAAACCGCGATGTATTGCACCTCTAGCCAATACATCAATGGGTTTATTCACTAGCTCGCTGATACGGAGCTCAGCAACCACATCATAGTCAACCGAACATACGAGATGTGCAGGCCCTCGAATATTGAGTTCGAAAACCCCCGGCCTCTCTGGTCCTGAACTCGAATCGTGATTTAAGAAATCGTAGTACCGGTTTTGCTGATCAACTAGACTCCAAACGAAAGCCTTACCCTTTGAACGTGAGAACATTGCGAACGACGAACTTCGAGGATCTGATGCTTGCGCCAGTTTGGCAATGGCTATGTCGCTAACTTGAATTTCATCTGCGAGTCGGATTAAACTCCAGCGATCTCTGACCTCTCGACCTGGCGGATCCGGGTCAGGATTATCAGGATCGATATAAACAAGACTGCATGCAATTGCCTGAGCTTCCTCAGTTCTAAGACTTGCGAAAAACATAGCCTCACAGATTGCATTAAGGGTATCCCTAGAGGGACTGATCAGACCACGCCGATCCAACTCTCTATATATTCTCCTCGCAAACGTTCTATAAGTTGCTGATGGCGATCTTCTAACTCTTGTTGATTGCTCCATGCCTCACCCCTAGTAAAGATAACGCTCAAAATCAGCAGACTGCAATGCCATTGACACTCGATCTCATACCTGCAGTTCTGCTGAATTTTGTTGTTATATCTTACCTTTCTAAATGTCTGCTCGCCGCTTCCTGATACACATGCCGAAGTATTCTTCTAGCTGCTATTCCATACTTGTGTACATCGGAAACAGCAAGTGAAATTCTCTGACCAGTAGACCAATTACCTTTTTCGGAAAGCTTGTCGTTCGCACATGCATTATTGTGGATGATGCAATTTCTGATTAAGGAAGCCGTAATAAATTCCTGTTTTTCTGTCTCAGGCCAGGAGATACCGAATTTCTCTTTGAAGTACTCCGCTATCTTCTCGATACCGTTGTGCATTGCTTCATGTACTTCATGGTTTACCATTTTTCTTAATACTTCGTCGTAACTTCTTGCATTGATAATTGTCTCGAATGAGAGTTTCTTCTTCTGCGGGAGCATTTCGGGATGCTTGTAATAAATCTCCTTAATCAAATCAGCTAGAAAAGCATCAGCGTAAGAAAATCCGAGAACGAAAGCAGCATGTGCAATTTGCGTTTTGAAGGCATCGAAAGTGTCAGGCATTGGTGTTCTTCTCGGTGTAGGACACCAGTTGTCATATTCAGATTCGACGAGCTCAAATACCCTTTCGTGAGCTAATGATAAATATGGAACGAGCATATCCAGTTGGGATATTACACGGTCCAAGAGATTTGGCATTCTTTGCCTCCATTAGATATAACATTCAGCATAACCAGCGCCGTAACTCTCTACCTCAAACAGTGACAGGCGACTGGTTCATGCGGTGGTTATGCTCAATTTTGCTCGTATTCTCTGTTACCACTGCTTTGTGATCCAGTCACCATTCAAGTCACGGATTCTTTTTGAATCATGTGGATAGTCGCTTCCGACAAGCTTGAATATGGTCAATATCGTCTTTCTATCAACATAGTACAAATACCTATTTCTCTCCCTATCACTTGACACAAAGATTCCAAATAGTTTTCCCTTTTCATCAAAATCCAGGACAAATACAAAGCTATGAATAACTTGATTGCATAACCATCTTAGAGATTTGTGTAAGCTGACATCTTTCTCGAACGAGTACTTTTCCTCAATTCTATGCCAATTCATGAGATCGATTCTGTCGCAGTTTGGATATGCCTTCACCGGCCAACTGGATTCGACAGTTGTATTGCTAAGCTTAACCGCATCAATAAGTTTCCTAATAGAGTAAAACCCTAAGAAGATAATCTTCTCCAATTTAGCGAGAGTACTCTCCAGAGTAGAATCAGTGCACCGAAATCTTTGCATATACTTTCTGTTTTCCAGAAGTGGTTCTTTCCAATGGCAGGATTCCCAAATCATGTAGAGTAGGCTTCCATTTGAGTTTTCATCGTTATCGGATTGTAAGGAGTTAATACATTGGATAGACTTTGCATACTTCAGGGACTTCTGGATACTCAGGATGATCATTCTTAATCTTACTCCAGTCCCATGCATCAATTACAGTATCCCCATTACATCCTTCATATGGACACATTTTCAGTCCATCAATGAGACGATGTTCACCTTTCTTGTATGCCCGTTCGCAATGCAAGCACCACTTGTACTGATCTGCCATTTTCCTCTACCTCTTCCTTATAAGATTATCCAGATAGCCAATTTCTGTTCTCTGCATAACGTCTCGCATAACCGGCTGGTATAAAGCTTGATGCGGAGCAGCATAGTTATGTCAGTCCGTGTTGATGCGATTGTTATCCTATTTTCTCTCTTTTGCCTTGATGTATACCAAGCCGCGTTCTCTTTTTCCGATAGCAATCACGTAGATAAATATTTCCTTATCATTTACCTCATAGACAAGCCGATAACCTATTGCACGCAATTTTATTTTATATACATTCTTGAAGCCCCGCAACTTGCTGCTAGGAACACGTGGGTTCAATATTCTTTCGTTGAGCTTTTTCTTGAATTGATTTTGGATGGGAGGAGCGAGTTTTTTCCATTCTTTCAGCGCGCTTGGGAGAAATTTGACTTTATAGATCATCAATTTCAATTTCTACGGCATTTTCTTTCTCATGTGCACGACTCATCACGATCTGAGCTAATTCAGCATCCTCAAGCCTATCCATCAACCACTCGTAAGTTTCTGCTGGAATAAGATATGCAGTAGGTATATTATGATTCAGAATGGTTATCGGTGATCCTTCTGCTTCATTTAGTAGCGCAGTTGGATTTTTCTTTAGTTCTGAGATGCTTGCAGAACACCTTGAGAGAACTTGTTCCATGATAACGTCTCCTATTTTGGAATCAATATATATTTCATACTATATATAGACCTATATTATGGTCATGTCAAGGATTGTTCTGGTGTTCTGTTTTCGTGGATAACGCTCTAAATCAGCAGACTGCGAAAACCCGACAACCAACAACCACAGCGCAGTGCTGTTGCATTTTGTTGTTATGCTTCTATCTTTCTCTTCCTTCTCTCACTGCTGCAACGAGATCGTTAGTTGTTACATCAAATGACAATCCGGAAACATTCAAAGGAGATGATTCTTTCCTAAATTCACTTAGGCAAAAGATCTCTCCATTTCTTCTCTTGATTAGTACTTCATTTTCCTTGGCTAGATCAAGTACTTCAGCAAGTTTTTTCCTGGCCTCGGAATAAGTAAAAACGAGCATCTCATATCTCCAATACTTCAATGTTCTTGCTAATGGCGGTTTCCTTAAGCTTCTTATCAAGAGTCAGCAACGGGCATCTCCAGTGTAGTGAACATTCCAGAAAATAGGCATCGTAAACATAGATCATGTTTTGTGTTGCCAATTCTACTGCTGATCTGATTTCAATTGGCTTAAGTTCAACGGGTATGTCCATAAGGACATCCCATATTTTTAATGCATCATCTGCACAAATTCTCTTTCTGCGGCATAACGAACTCAATGCATTCCCAAGTTCAAACGGAAGAACATCTGGAGCAATAAGGTCATGACCGGTTGTAATCTCAATCAAACGAGCCTTTTCAGGTTCATTCAATGCGACAGCTAAGAATACACTTGAGTCAGTTACAATTTTCATATGTACAATTGTACTCCTGTTCCTAACCATTGTCAAGCATAACGTTTGCATAACCAGCACAGATATAACTCTGATTCATAGCTTTGCATTTGTGGCTGGTTCATGCATTTGTTCACTTACTGAGTTTTTTTCGGGCATCAGTATACCGACTTGATTCTTTCATCTTGATGCCACCATATATAGCAAGAATGACAGCAGTACCAACAGTCAACCACCATGGTACTTTATTGACCAGCAATGGCATACCTGGCAAGAATATAAGAAATGCAATGATAAGTATAAAGCATCCAGTGTTTGATGCTCTATTTTCTAACCTTATGAGTTCTGCTTCTTCCTGTTTACGAGTTCTTTCCTTATTTTCTCTTTCTCGTACTACTGCTTTGTTCTTGATCTCTTGAATCTTATTCTCTTTCTCTATCTCGGATTTAGCACATAGCCTGCACTTATTGTATTTGGATACCCAACATGAGTTACATACTTGCTTACCACATACTCTACATTTATACATTGATGATTTGTGGACTAGCACACCCTTTGAACAGATATCGCAGAAAATTTGAACTGGAGTGTTGGTCATATTCCGTTACCTCCTTTACATTCTTGCTCCTGGAAACTGCTTCATACATTGCTGTGCGACAGTGTTTGGTTGATATGATGAACCATATCTAGAGATCATTGATCTACTCTGAGCGGCGACTGACCATGCAGCACCAAGACATCGATGCTTCTGTCCTCCAAATCCTGATACCTTTGCTGAGAAGGAAAATCTTGGTATGCTGACACCGCTGGATTGAGTGTTATTGCTGAATGGCCAGTCATCCTCCTCAAGACGATCTTTCTGTTTCCTATACTTCTCTTCATTGAGGGTTTTCAACTTTCTTAACTCCTCTTCAAGATCATACTGCTTGGCGAGTTGCATTACCTCAAAGAGGAGACCCTCATCAACCATGATTGAATTGACCTCGTTGAATTCTAGTGAGTTGGATGAATCAGATCTAAGATCATTCTCGTAATCACTCATGGCGATCAGCTTCCTTTCTTTTCTTAGTGAACAATGATTCTATGGAATTCCACTTTTTGGGTGGTTTTCCCCTTTCTTAGAAGCTATTAAATATTAGAATCATAAGTCAATAGTTGTAAATCAGTGTGACCTTGACTTAAATGGTAAACATATGTACACTTATTCAGGATATGTAATGCATATGTGGATTCCACATATAAAGGAGGGGTGATAATCATGAGTATTGATTTGAGTGAATATGAGAGGATGTTGAATTCCTTGAATCTTGCCCGAGAGAAACAGATTCCCTACATGCTGAATTGGGTAAGGAAGTATATGTATTTTGGTTCTCCGGAAGAAGCTGAGTATGCCGATATTCTTCTAAGGGAAGGACGAGAAGAATGGCAGATCAGGCAGGCGCTGGATGCAGTCAAGCTGTACAGGAGGGATAAATCCTGCCAATCTAAGGATAATGTCTCGGTTGAAGATCCACTAAATTCAATGCGAAGTAAACTCAAAGTCCGTCACTATGCCTTAAGCACTGTTAGAACTTACCTTGGATGGGTTTCAAGGTATCTGAAATACTGCAAGCAACATGAACTGGATTCAATATCTGATGAATCTTACATAGCATACATTAGTCAGCTTGCATTGCAGAAAAGAGTATCTGCATCAACCCAGAACCAGGCATTCAACGCGATACTGTTTCTTTTCAGGAATGTATGGAACCGGGAGCCCGAGAGGATCGATTCCGTGAGAGCCAGGAAACCAAAACGGCTTCCCGTTGTGCTTACTGTCGAAGAAGTGCATAAGGTACTATCGGCCACAAGAGGACTCACGGGATTGATTCTTAAGCTTATCTATTCCAGCGGTATGAGACTATCGGAGGCAGTGAGATTACGAGTTCAGGATATCAATTTCGAAGGGATGTCCATTATGGTCAGGGGCGGGAAAGGAGACAAGGACAGAGTAACTCTTCTGAGTAAAAAAATTGTTCCCTGTCTGATAAACCAGTTAGAAAAGGCAAAAAGTCTGTTTAATCGATCTGATTTTCCGGCCACACTCCCAAGTGCGCTTGAACGCAAATACCCAAATGCTGGAAAAGAATGGAAGTGGCAGTATGTATTTGGAGCAGACAAACTTTTCGAGAATCCGGTGACAGGTGACGTGTGCAGGTACCATATACATAAATCCAGCGTCCAGAAGGCTATGAGGAAGGCAGTAAAGGAATCCGGCATCTCCAAGCATGCAGGCGTTCACACACTCAGGCATTGTTTCGCAACCCATTTATTGATGTCAGGCACTGACCTGTGCGAGATACAGGAGCTGCTCGGGCATAAGAAGCTGGAGACTACAAGAATCTACCTTCATGTTGTGAAGGGATTCAGACAATCTATTCAAAGTCCTCTGGATCTTCTTTCGTAGCCGTTACTATAATTCCTTATATCTGAGGATCCTCGCCGGATTACCTGCTACAACTGCCCCTGATGGGACATCCTTCGTAACGACAGCACCTGCCCCCACGATAGCCCCTTCTCCGATTCTTACAGGCAGTATCGTCGCATTGGATCCGATACTTACTCCGTCCTCAATAATCGTACCCTTCCAGTCCCCGGGATCCGGCTGAGGTGGATAGATATCGTTAATGAACATCACACCGTGGGCTATGAAACAATCACTGCCGATCTCAACCATTTCACATACGAAGCTGTGGCTCTGAATCCTTGTTCTGTCCCCTATTACGACGCCGTTCTGTATTTCGGTAAAACATCCCACCATGCAGCTGTGGCCTATTGTACACCCGTAAAGGTTCACGAAATTCCATATCCTGGTTCCCTCGCCTATTTCGCAGTCATTTATCAGCTGGTGTTCGTTCGGTTTGAAATCCAATTGTTTTCCTCCTTTTGGAATCATCAGTCTACCCAATCATATTAGCATTTACGCCGAAGGAGGAGATTTGCGCCGACACATAAGAAATTTCTGCATCATCGCCCATATAGATCATGGCAAATCTACGCTTGCGGACAGACTACTGCAGGCAACGGGCACGGTATCCGCAAGGGATTTTCACGATCTCATGCTTGATACAATGGATATCGAGCGAGAGCGCGGGATTACAATAAAGAGTACGGCAGTTACGATGAACTACAAATCAAAAGACGGCAATGAATACGAGCTCAACCTTATTGATACGCCCGGGCATGTTGATTTCGCCTACGAAGTATCCAGAGCCCTTGCTTCCTGTGAGGGAGCACTTCTTGTGATAGATGCTGCTCAGGGGGTTGAAGCCCAGACGGTTGCAAACCTTTACAAAGCCATGGAACAGAATCTCACTGTAATACCTGTTATCAATAAGATAGACCTTCTTTCCGCGAACATTCTCGAAACGATGGGTGAGATCGAGGGAGAACTTGGGCTGAATGTCGATGATTCGGTTTGTGTATCCGCCAAGACGGGGGAGGGGATCGAGGAACTTCTCGAGGCCATTGTTGAGAAAGTGCCGTCACCTGGTGGCAAAGAGGATTTACCCTTGAGAGCAAGAATATTCGATAGTATCTATGATCCATACAGGGGAGTGATCGTCTATTTTAGGATAGAGGAAGGTTCTATCAAAAAAGGTGAAGGCATCCTTATGATGGCTGCTGGCAAGGAATACAAAGTTGAAGAGCTCGGTCACTTTGGTATTAAACGACAGCCTTGTCCCGAGCTTACTGCCGGAGAAGTAGGATACCTTATTGCGGGTATTAAAGCTGTAGAGGATGTTAAATCCGGTGACACTGTGATATCTGCAGAGAATCCTGCCGGAAAACCCCTGGAAGGATACGAAGAGGTAAAACCGGTGGTGTTCTCCTCCATATATCCGGTATCCTCCGAAGATTATGAAGACCTTTCGGCTGCCATGGAGAGGTTGAAGCTGAACGATGCATCTCTGACATACGAAAAGGTATCATCGCCTGGTCTTGGTTTCGGGTTCAGATGTGGATTCCTGGGGCTCCTTCACCTTGAGGTTGTGCAGGAAAGGCTCGAGAGGGAGTTTGACCTTTCCCTTGTTCTGACCGCTCCTACTGTGAAGTACAGGATAACGCTTACCGATGGTAGCGTGCTTAACGTTGATAATCCTGTTAATTATCCCGATCCCGTAAAAATTCAGTTGACCGAAGAACCTTATATTAAAGCTTCCATAATCATGCCTGACAGATATATAGGAGCTGTCACCAAGTTAATTCTGGACAGAAGGGGAGACAACTATAAGAACCTCTATGTAGGAAAGAAAAGAGTCGAGATAACCGCTGATCTGCCGCTGGGCGAGGTTGTTTACGATTTTTACGATAAGCTGAAATCCGTTACACAGGGCTACGGATCTTTCGATTACGAGATAACGGATTACAGGGCTGGAGACCTGGTGAAGGTGGATATACTTGTGAATCACGAGAAGGTTGAAGCCCTTTCCATGCTTGTTCACCGTGACAGGGCTCGCCCGTGGGCTGTAACTGCCTGCAAGAATCTGAAAAGTGAGATACACAGGCAGCAATTCAAAATACCCATACAGGGTGCTATCGGTGGGCAGATAATATCAAGAGAAACCATCACAGCTCTCCGAAAAGATGTCACGGCCAAGTGCTACGGCGGGGATATTACCCGTAAGAGAAAACTCCTTGAAAAGCAGAAGGCCGGCAAGAAACGGATGAAAATGGTGGGCAGCGTCGCTATTCCCCAGAAAGCCTTTCTGGCAGTCCTCCGCCGCGAGGATTGATCACCGGAGACTTGATGAATGAGAATGTACCGTCTCCGGGAAGCGTTACCATACGTGCATACGCCGAACTGAATGATTTTCTGCCAAAGCACTGGAGATTCAGGAGCTTCACCTATCCGCTGAATGGAGGCAACTCCCTCAAACATCTTATAGAATCTGCCGGTATTCCCCATACGGAGATTGAACTGATACTTATCAATGGCAGCTCAGTTGCCCTGGAGGCAACTGTCACTACGGGAGACAGGATAAGTGTTTATCCCGTGTTCGAGAGTATTGATGTAACTCCACTAATTGCTCTCCGTCCAGAACCGCTGCGGAAAACACGTTTCATACTGGATGTTCACCTTGGTAAGCTGGCGCTGATACTGCGGCTTCTTGGATTTGATGCGATGTTTCCAGGGGATATACCCGATGAGGATCTTGCTCGGATATCGGCAGATGAGAACAGAATACTCCTTACGAGGGATACCATGCTTCTCAAGCGTAGTATCATAACTCACGGGTGCTGGCTGCACAGCCAGGATACTGAAGAACAGGCAGCTGAAATACTGAAGAGACTTGACCTGATGAATTCGGTCAGACCTTTTACACGATGTCCTGAGTGCGGCGCATTTCTTGAACCTGTAAGCAAGGAGACTATCCTGCATCGACTTGAACCTCTGACGAAAAAGTATTACAATGAATTCAAAACCTGCACTGATTGCGGCAAGATCTACTGGAGAGGAAGCCATTACGAACCTCTGATGAAACTCCTTGAACGATTGAATATCGTAATCCCTGATGATGGAGAGAAGAATGAAAACTGAATTTGATTCCCAGATAACATTCCTATATACACGGAATCTTAAGGCTACAGCGGAATTCTATGAGGAAAAGCTTAACCTGCACACCGTGCTTGAACAGGGCGGCTGCAGGATATACAAAACTGCCGGACAATCTTTCCTGGGTTTCTGTGAAAGAGTCGAGACAGGAACTCCGGACGGAGTGATTTTCACCCTTGTCACTGAAGATGTAGACGGTTGGTTTGAGAAGCTCAGAAGCGAAGGAGTGAGTTTCGAGAAGGAGCCGGTGTTTAATCCAGATTACAACATTTACCACTGTTTTTTCAGAGATCCTAATGGATATCTGATAGAACTTCAGCGATTCGAGGATCCACGCTGGATATACTGAAAGACACACCTTCAGGGCTGTATGTTCATATCCCTTTCTGCCTCAGGAAATGCAGCTACTGCTCATTCTACTCGGTCAGTGCGGATGAAGATAAACGCACCCTCTTCAGTAATGCTCTTCTGTCCGAACTCAGAACAAGAGTGAACGGTAGAGTATTTAAAACAATCTATGCAGGTGGTGGTACCCCTACGCTTCTTCCTCCTGCATTCTGGAGTGAATTTCTAGCCGGAGTAACTTCTCTCTCTGATACCTCTGAAGTTAAAGAGTGTACAATTGAAGCCAATCCTGGTGCTGTTACGGAGAGGGAACTCTGCGCACTGAGGCAGGCTGGCTTCAACAGACTAAGTATTGGAGTACAATCCTTCAATGATACTCTGCTTGAAACTCTTGGAAGAATACACAGTTCTGATCAGGCAATAGAAACTTTCCGGAGTGCAAGGAAAGCTCGATTTAGAAGTATCACACTTGATCTCATGTACGGTGTTCCCGGGCAGACATTGAAAGAGTGGATATCAGATCTGGAGTACATTGAAGAACTTACTCCGGAGCATGTATCCTGCTACGAACTTTCAGTGATTGAAGGGACGCAGATGCACAAATTCATTAATACTGGTGTTCTTACAAAACCTGACGAGGAAGTCTGTCGGGAAATGTACTTCGCTGCAGATGAGATTCTGACTCGAAGTGGTTTTCTCCATTACGAAGTTTCAAGCTACGCCCGCGGTAATAGTTGTGTATCCCTGCATAACAGCTCCTACTGGAACAGGACTCCATACATTGGACTTGGCCCCTCTGCGCACAGTTTCGATGGGAAAGCAAGAAGGAGCTGGAATCTCTCTTCTCTTGAACAGTACCTCGAAAGGGTTGAAAATGGTCAGTCACCCGCAGCTGACAGTGAAGTGATTACAATGGAGCAGGCAGCCCTTGAAATGATAATGCTCGGTCTGCGCTGCAGCGCAGGCTTTGACCTGAAGAAGATTGAAACAGAAACAGGGATTCGTATTAACAGAGATTATTTAAATACAATGATTGGAAAGAAACGAGTCCAGCTATCGGGAACAAGGCTCGTTCCCACCGCAGAAGGTATGCTCTACGCGGATGGAGATTCGGTGAATCTCATCTGACAATGCGTCACGAGTTTGACTAATTTCCGATGAAATTGCATAATTGCCTTTCCGGTGCCCCCGTAGCTCAGTTGGATAGAGCGGCGGTTTCCTAAACCGTAGGCCACACGTTCAAGTCGTGTCGGGGGCACCATTTTTTATACGGGTCGGGTCGGGTCTACACCATTAACAGGGGCACCTATCCAATTCAAGCACATAAGGCTCTGACTCTCAGTCTATAGTTTGCGAAGTCTCTGAATCCATATGCTCTTCTAACGATCATTCTCATCTTGTTGTGGAAGCCTTCGGTGATACCGTTGTTCTTCGTATATCTCCACATACATACTATTTCATCGATCCAGTCATCAAGTGTATTGCCAAGGGTTACCAGGTTGCCAAGGCCGCTATTCTGAAGCTGCGCAATAAGGTCAAGCAGCCTGGGGATCATTT
>JAGLOY010000079.1 GCA_023138735.1 Candidatus Aegiribacteria sp.
TCAAGGGATGAACGATTGTAGTATGAACGTTAGCTAGAGAGATTACAGTCATTTCCGATGGGTCTCCACACCTTTGCATTACTTGCTTTCGAGCGAAGTCCATTTATTGAAATATTACACACTAATCAAATAAAATATTCCTGCTAACCGGTCAATTTAATAGTCTTCAATCCCTGCATCCACGCCATAAAGGGGTTCCAACTCAGAACCATCACCCCCGCCAGCCTATAATATACGTCTGACATACGTCGTTAATGCTTATCTGGTCAGGATTTAAGGGGGTTTCAACACAGCGGATTCAGCTGAATAGGACTCTAGAGTGAAGATGGCTATCTGTATGTGAGTCTTCTTGTTGAGAGATACCTTCCACTCGAAATCGTGATCAGCAAGAGTACACTACAGTTTCACAAACCTCACCGTAGCTGATCTGTCTTCAACAACTCCTCGTATAATGTATGTACCGGTAGGAGCTTCATGCCCGGATGAATCACGACCATCCCAGATGAAAGTACTTCCATTCCGCTCAGCAAGTACTCGAACAACCTTACCTGACAGATCGTAAACAAAAAGCTCAACATCCTCAGCATACAAAGAGGGAACTACAATGGATACTCCTCCTGCAGAAGGGTTGGGAACTGCTGTGATAACGAATTCTTCACCACCAGAACCACCTTCGATACCCATGCTGCTCCAGTAGAAACGAACTTCATCAAGAACAGGTGTACCGAAACGGCTCTCAGTGGTCATACCCAGCCTGTACTGAATGTACCTGTGGGTACTGTCAATGTAACCGGTAAGACTCCCCGGTTCGAATATGGTATCGCACCAGACTCCCATGTCCTCCCAGTCGTTGGAACTCTTAATCTGGAAGAACAAGTCTGTTCCCGCAGGTTCCTCCGCTGTCCAGGCTATGCTGTCCCACTCGGGGTAACCAACAACATCCAGTATGGAGGATTCCAGCCAACCGGAGGAATAACCGCTGATCTCATGCCAGGACACTTCAACACCGTCGGTTGCTCCTGCTAGGATATCAGTAAAACCGTCATCATTGAAATCGGCAACATCAACATCCTCGAACCACCAGCCTGACTTCAGAAGGTATACTGCCCATTCCATGCCTGTTCCATCCATGTTCCTGTAGAGGAACAGCTGGTTGTCCTCCCATACCGCCACAAGAATATCAACAAAACCGTCATCGGTTACATCAGCAGCATGTACTCCGTGGTTCTGATCAAGTGTTGTTGAAAGAACATGTTCCTCCCAAGCACCGCAGGTATCATCGAGGTTCTCGAACCAGGACAGATAAAAATAATTGGTACCGCAAGCTACCACATCAAGATCACTGTCTCCGTCTATATCCGCAGCATGTACCGATCTTGCATCATCGTTGCTGGAGTTGATTCGCTTTAGCTCCCAGTCAGTACCGACTCCGTCGATATTCTCCCAGAACTGAAGACCGGATATGGAATGATGATTTGCACAGAGAATATCCATATCCCCGTCCTGGTCCAGATCAACCGGGAACAGCTCCCAGCCATCCTGGCTGCTGCTGGAAACCACATGCTTTTCCCAGATGGAATCAGGTGGTGTTGTGGAACTCTTCCACCAGGCGATTTGGTAAGGACTTATTCTTGAGGGAGCAATTACTTCCAGAGTATCATCGTTGTTAATGTCTGTACAACAGACGAAATTTGGATTACCGAACTGATCATCTATGTAGAACCTAGTCCAGCTATCTCCAACACCATCATCGTTGCGAAACCACTCTATGCCAGAATTTGAGGAAGCACTGTTTGCTCCAGCAACATCCAGATCACCATCACCATCAAGATCACCTGGATAGGCGCACCTAGGCAAAGGATAATTATCGCTGACCATATGAGTGTTCCAGCCTCCGCCACTGCCATCGTTTTCAAACCAGGTTATATCATAATAATCCGTAGACTGCGCCAGAACATCCATATCCCCGTCACCATCCATGTCCGCTGGAAACGCAAAATAGCACCCGCCCATACTTGAATTGATCGTATGGCTGATTGTGGAGATATCCAGAAGGAGCTTGCCCGAAGGCAAGGTTGTCCATGAAGTCTGAGACTGGGTGGAGAAGTCATTAAACCAATAATTAGTTGGACCGGTCGTGCCAGGACCACCTGACCAATCAGACTGAAACTCAACTCCAGCAAAGAGAAGTGAAGATGGAAACAGCAATACCAATAATAATGCTACTCTATTAATTCCTATTGAATTCTTCACGGTGCCGACTCCTCAAGCCTGATCCAGCCAATACGGATGTCTACAGGTGCAGGTGGATCTATACTCGTCCCGCTACCCTGCATTAGTATCCATAACTCCTTCACAAACAAACTATCATCACTCCAATGAAGACCATGGATATTGTTAAGATTTATTGGTCCGACTGTGGCCCATCGATCCCAACCATTGCCTACATGATAGCCGTGCTCGCTCAGAAGATTCACCCAGCCATAAGGTGAAGTATCAGCACTATCAATCCATTTGATATGCATTGCACATGCATTGTCACCAGTCGTATTAGGATTGTTGGCTACAATACCGAAGCTAAGCATATGATACCTGTCAGTATCAATATATTCGGTGGAATCCTCACGTATGGCAAGGCTGATACTGCCCTTGAACCATCCTATAGAGGTATCATAATCTACTACACCCTCGAACATACCGCTTACGGAATCTGTCCAGCTCGTGTCCGACCAGTTCAAAGCAATCGCTTCAATATCGTTGGTGTTCCAATCATTGTTGCCGCCCTCGGTCATGTCCCAAGGATCGTCCCTTTCCTCGGTGGCGTAATCCCTGGGGTTAACCACGAAAACAAAATCAACTGAATTGTCATTAGAGTCAGGTTCACCGTGCCAGGTGGCTGCTGCAGCTGTAAGCCTGTGAACACCTATATCGGTTGAATCCGGGGTCCAACTGAAAGAGGCAGTGCTGCGGTCGCAAGACCTGCAGGAGTCGGGCAGCAGGTATCCAAGGCCGTCGAACTCAAGAGTATCCGAACCGATCAAATCTGAATCAGTGCTGTCGTAAAGTGTGACGAAGACACTGTCCCTGGAGGCAGTTCCCATGTTGTAGAAAGCCGCGTAAATATCAACGGAATATCCAACTGTTGTTTCCATGTGAACAAGGGTATCTGATTCCTGAAGCATCCTGACATCGGAAGAGGTTATTCTGACGTCGGCCGGCAGACCCCCGTCAAGGTCTATCAGTTCAACAAGTCTTCCCTCTCCAGCATCAAGAGTATCAAGGAAGGTGTAAAGGGTCTCCCGTGAGGAGTAGGTACCGTCCATGATGAACCTCCTTGAATGATCAAGAAGCCTTGTGGTGCAGTCAGCATATCCGGGAAGATCATTGGGACTGAACGTTATCTCGTAGGGATTGTCGTTGGATATGCAGTACCTGTCCACATAGAACAGATAACAGGTTGCTTGAGCACTATCCTCGAATACTTTAATGACAGGTGTTACAAATTCTCCAGGAGTGATTCCGTCGTAGCTGATGTCGGCGCCATTGCTGTAATCACCGCTGCACCACCACAGATCGTGCATCTCGGGTCCTATCCACTTAACATCAGCAAGAATCCCGCCGAGGTTGTTATAGAGGTCAGCGTAGGGCTCGCAGAGCCATTCGAACCATAGCTCGTAACGTTTCTGAACAGATCCTGAAGTGTCGGGAGGACTCGCAACAGAGTAAAGAGGGTCGTATCCATCGATCCAGGGGGGAAGAGAATCCGGACGGACGTATTCGAAATCCTCATCTGACCAACGTCCCGTATAAACCCATTCCTCGTATGGAGCATCGAACGGAATGTTATGCAGATCAAGGAGGGAACTCATGATTCGATATGAGGGCTCTCCCCCGCCGTAAGGTGACAGATAACTTGTGAGGTTGTATGGGAATATCCCCTTGGCCTGATGAAATAATGCAAGGTTGCACAGCATTCTGAACTCCTGTGGTGCGGGTTTACGGTGCATGTAGGAGTGATAAGCAAGTGTGCCGGAAGTATCGTACAACACTGAACCTCCTGCCACTCCGAATGTCTGAGGGAAGAAGAAGACGGGAACATCAAACTCATGGGCGGGAATCACGGTCGAATCGATCCCTTCCTCGAAATGATCTATCAGGAACAGCCAGTCATCATCGCACATTTCCGCAGTGGCGGCTTGAGGGTTAATCTGTCTGAAGGAGTAGTAGTCGAACATGATGAAGTCGGGTGCGTTACCAAGGGTGTCAGGTATTTCACCGTTTTCAGGTGGTGGCTGGTATTTCGCTTCCATCATGGCTCGGACGCTCCTGGCCTGATCCGTCATAGTTCCATATGCAATATCACCTTCAAGCCCAGTGTAGTCATTCTGATCTATTGTGTGTAGGAGACCGAAGTTAAGGGTGAATGTGACTTCGTTCACTTCGTTGTTCTCCGCGTAGTGTTTCTGTATAGAGAATATTCCGCTGGTTTCAACTTCTTCAAGCGAGAGATCACCACAATCTAAAGTATCCTGCGTGTAAACGTTGGGGATGTAGTCATTCCAGGGAAGCGCGTCTTCCACCGCATGCCGCCACTGCTGGGCAGGAGCTTCGTCGTAAACCTCGTAGAACCAGAGGAAGTCGTGCCCTATTGTAGTATACGCAAGTATATCAACAACTGTTCTTCTTATCGAAATGGAATCACTCTCATAATACAGTGATTCCGCTGTGGTGTACTGCTCTATTGAATCATAATCAACATTACTCCTCGCAAAGCAATGATCCGAAGTGAGAAGCGAATCACTGTACCGAAACCAGCAACTGTATATAGAATCTCCAAATAGATAAACATACTGCATTACTTCGGTGGGACTGATGGAGTAATAAATCCCAGCACTGTCGCAGAGGGACATTAAATCCCTGAAATTCTCAGTATCCGCTTCACCTGCGAAATTAACAGCATCGAAGTTAAGCCATGACAATTCGCAGAGAAGTTCAATTGGAATGTCCTTTGCAAACAGATTAGAGCCAAGTATCCTC
>JAGLOY010000008.1 GCA_023138735.1 Candidatus Aegiribacteria sp.
TAACCACCCATGATAAGGTAGATTCCGGTGAATAGACCCATAAAGAGAAGTATCCACACATATGGAAGCTGGAACGTGGTTTCAAAGAGATAACTCAGACCCATAAATACTGCTGCAGTATACGGTACGAAGAATACGAAAATAGCAAGAGCAGTAAACCCTTTCAGAAAGGGGCTGTTGAATCTTACTTCCAGGTATTCAGGCATCGTCTTGACATTCAGTGATTCTGACATGTGTTTTATCCTGTTTCCCAGGAGGAGCCAGACTCCAAGGACACCTATAAGGGTATTGCCAATGGCGATCCAGAGTGCGGAAAGGCCAAACCCCCATCCGAGCTTTCCTGCAAATCCGATGAACAGAACTGCCGAGAAGTAGGCTGTGCCGTAAGAGAAGGCAGTCATCCAGGGACCTACTTTTCCGCCGCCGAGAAGATAATCGTGGTATGAATTTGTGCTTCGCATCCCCTTGAGGCCGATCACGATGATAAGCACAGCGTAAGCCCCTACAAAAAGATAATTGGCTAACATGATGTATCTCCTCCATGTGTCGACGAAAGATATTGAATGGGGAATATAGGTATTGAAGTGTTTTACAGCACCCCTGGATTATTTTTTGAGTTCCGATTCAAGATTGCGGATAAGTTCCAGACTCTTCCTTTTCAATCTTTCAAGTTGTTCAGGTTTTGCAGTTCTTTCGGAGAGCAGAAGCTCAAGATCCTTCCAGTGGCGCAGCAGTCCTCTTGAGGTGAGAGCATCAATTGCTTTTTCATCAAGAGCATCATCAAGTTCCTGGGATCCCATATAGGATCTGGAACCGGTGAGCAATTCAGAAAGCCGGTAACCCATTGCAGTGAGAAGTTCCTCTACATCATTGACTTCGGATATTTTCGGGGCATATCCGGCAAATTTGTTTCTATAGTGCAGTAAAATGATAATAACCAGTATGAGGAGAAGGGAAACCGTTACTATCCAGATCAATGAAGTACCGCTGTCGTTACTCTGCAGTGATGAAATATCAACAGGCCTGCTGGTAATCGGATACACATAAAGGGTACAGGCTGGTATGATAGACTGCCTGTATTCCTCCAGATCCGTATCAAACCATGCAACGCTGTCCGGGCCGATAACAACCATACCGCTGTCGGAGGGTTCTACCAGTATGAACCAGGCGTTCGTATCATGCGCAGGAGCGAAACTCCTTCCGGGTAGTAATTCTGCAGGTCCCATTATTGTCAGTTCGGGAGGTTCCCTCAACTGGGAGTACCCGGGACCAAAGACCGAAAGCTGAATACACCTCTCTCCCGCAGCACTGTATCCCTGTGTAACCCTCTCGATCCGGAAGGATATCGGGGCCGTTATCCCGTTGAAGTTGCTCGGTTTATCCGCCTGAGGAAATGGATAGACAGGTATCTTTTCTCCTTCGGATGATATGTAACAATCCTCGAATGGTCTCATCATTCCCCCGGGGATACCTATTCTGCCCCTCAGAACCGGCAGGGAGAGTGTGCACGCAAATGCGGGTGTAACCTCAAGAGTTGCAAGCCATGTTCTGTAATCACCGTTCTTGCATCTTATCCATTGCAGTTCTTCGAAGTTTTCAAGAAGTTTTGATGAAGCATAATTTGAAGGTTCAAGGAAGAGATCTACTATTTCTGCATTCCTCCTTGTCTTGTAGATATAGTAATCAACGCTAAAGGTCTGCCCCGGATAAACCCTTCCCGCAGTATCGATCTCTATTTCCATCCATGCGATTTCGTTCTCCCGGGTATTCTGAATTGGATCTGTAGTTTCTCTTCTGGGAGGAGCATTACCTGCGGTAACCAGAATGAGTGGAATCTCAAGGGTCTCTCCGGTTGCTGAAGTCCGCAGAATCAGGGGGCCGATGAAGTGGGCTCCTGCGTAAGATGCTCTGAAGCTCAGCAACAGATTGATTTCAGAGGATATGGATGTTCCTGAAGGTGTTGTGACCGATGAGAATGAATGCGAACTTGTGCTGCCTATGTACTGCAGTCCAGGCGAGAAGACAGGTGCGCACTCCACCGAACCCAGGTTGGAGCCTCTTAATGCAATCTCGCACATGAAGACCGCTCCGGTCTGAACTGAATCCGGAACACTCACTGAAACCTCAGGAGAAGCCAGGACTACTGAAAGCAAGAGAAAGAGCATCACCACACCGGTCCTGAAGGAAGTCCTGTTTTAACTTTGCCTGTGGAATCTTGCGGCTGCTGGTTCTCTTCGATCAGGTCCAGTATCGCCTGTGCCTGCTCCGGGGTCATTTCATCTATCTCTGGCGGAGGCTGAGGCTGTTCTTCATTCTGGTCCTGCTGGTCCTGCTGGTCCTCGTTCTGGTCCTGCTGGTCCTCGTTCTGGTCCTGCTGGTCCTCGTTCTGGTCCTGCTGGTCTTCGTTCTGATCCTGCTGGTCTTCGTTCTGGTCCTGCTGATCCTCGTTCTGATCCTGCTGGTCTTCGTTCTGGTCATCGGGGGGGTCGTGGTTTGAAAGCCAGTTAAGACCAGCCTCAAGGCCCTTCCTCTCGCACTCGGGGGATAAACCATCGGAGATGTTTTCGATCAGAATATCTACAGTGTTCTCTACTCCGCTGTAATCCTCCATCTGTATTGACAGCGCAAGGTCTGTCAGTGCAACAGCACAGGCCAGAGTATCTGCATCGACATCTCCGGAGACAAGCGTGAGAGTTGAATCAGCTGCCGCAGGAGAATCCATCAGGAACATGGAAGCAGCAAGGTTGTAAGCTATCCGGCTTCTATGCGGCATTCTTGTCAGAAGCTCATTCCATATTTCCGATGCCTCAGTGTATTGCCCGTTCAGAAAAGACTCTGCTGCCATATCAGCAAGTTCGGCAGGAGTCGGATACTGAAGGAGAATTAAGAAAAGAATCATCATAATCCTCTCCTCTCCAGGATTACGGCAGCGGCAAACAGAAGGAGAGCGGGAAGCAGGAAATACTGATACCTTCGAGTATTTGCAGAACCGCCTGTCGCCAGTTCACTGTTCTCAGCTGAAATATGCTCCAGAAAAGCCTTCGTAATTGAAATGAGATCGTCCGTTCCTGAGAGTCGTACGTACACGCCTCCGGTATTTTCTGCAAGTTCTTGAAGTGATCCCTCTTCCAGTGAAGTTCTGACGGTATCTCCGCTTGCATCAAGAAGGAGTCCCCCCTCTTCGGCCGGGATTGGGACTTCGATGGGTCCTCCGACTCCAACGGTTACCAGATTCATTCCATGACGCCTCGCTTCTGCAGCAGCACTTTCGGTGGCATAATCATGGAAACCTCCGTCGCTGAAGATGATACCAAGACTGGCTTCAAGATCCATCTCCGGAAGTGTGGATATCATCAGCTTCACAGTATCACTGAGTCTGGTACCCGGAATAATATCAGAGTTGCTCCAGGTATTTTCCGGCAACCGGCTGATCAGAAATTCCCTGTCAAGAGTAAGCGGTGAGGCAAGCCGTGATGAACCGGAAAAGATAACAAGAGCTATTCGTACATCGTGAAGTTCTTCTGCAAGCCTTCTTATCGCGCTGGCAGCTCTGGCTATCCTGGATGGCATTTCGTCCATTGAAGCCATGGACTGAGATACATCAAGAGCTATTACAAGGTTCTTGCTTCCCGTTGATATAATGGCAGATGATGTGCCCCAGGTGGGGCTGCTGAGGGCTGTTATTGAAAGAGCCATAGCTGTTGTCCAGAGGATCCTGGAAAGAAACCTGGAAGGCGGAGGAGTTATTCTGACCCTCTCCCACAGCACAGGCCTGACGAATAGTCTGAGTAACTTGATCTCAGTGTTATGCCATTTTACACGCAGCCACCAGTACAAAGGGATGACAAGCAGCAGAAGGAGGAGGAAAGGATACTGGAAAGCCATCAATCACCTACTACTTTGAAGAATCTGTATTTCATAATGTTCGATATCAGCATAAGAATCATACCTGAGATGAGGAAGAACATGTAGGAATCTCTATACACAAAAAGTCCTTCCGCAGGCAGTGTTGAAGCCTCAAGTAAGTCAATAGCTGTATAAACCTCATCAAGCTCCTCCGGAGATTCAACATTGAACAGTCTTCCTCCGTTAAGTTCAGCAATGTAAGTCAGGGTTTCTATGTCCAGTCCAAGGCCATCCTCCGATAAGGGCTTTCCGATGGCCACTGTGTAAATTCGAAGGCTGTCTCCGTGTATTGTATTTATAGCCTGGGCAACAGTTATCGGATCAATCTGACTGGAGGTGTCCTCTCCATCGGAGATGAGAACGATGACTCTTCTTGCTGTCTGTGAGTAATTAAAGCCCTTCGCGGCAACCGCGAGACCTGCACCGATGGCGGTCCCATCAGGAAGCGCTCCCAGTTCCGCGCTCTGAATAAACCGCTCAAGTGTTGCATGATCGAAGGTTGGAGGACAGAGTGTTCTTGGCTGGTCGGCGTAGATCACAAGCCCTATTCTGTCATTGGGCCTGCCGTCGATGAAGATCAGTGCTGCCCTCTTAGCCGCAGCAAGACGGCTCGGATAATAATCTGTCTGGGTCATGCTGCCGGAAACATCAAGTGTGATGATGATATCCACACCTTCACCGGCTTGGGGAAGTCGCTCAAAACCCTGCTGGGGTCTGGCCATCGCGATGCAGAGAAGCGCGATCCCGGTAAATTGAAGTACAATTGCTGTCCTGAAGCCGGGAGACCCGGAAACGAAATGGAAAGAGAACGGACCGCTGTAGGTCTGTGAAATCACCTTAGAATTTCGAGATAACAGAAAGGTCAGCAGGAGTAACAGAGGAAAAAGCAGAAAGATCGGAAAGAACTGAAACGTCATTGTCTGTGCCACTCCTCTCTGAGAGTGAGGAGTATTGAAGTATACCTCTTTGCTCTTTCGCGTGAACCGCCCCATGATGCATACCTCTGGAGTGTAATCTCCTGTGCAAGCTCTGTTGTATCGGTGATCAAGTTCCTGGTGTTCTTCTCTTTTGCAAGTTTTCTCCTGATCTGGTGCCATGTAAAAGCTCTGTTCAGAATACCGAATCTGACTGCGAGAGTATCCCTCAGCAGGCGATCAATGTCCCTGTAATACTCAGGCCATCTGCCTTCTGCAAAAGCCTTTGAATCGAGAAGAGCTCTGACTTCATCAAGGGGAGAATATGATCGTCCTGATGTTGCAGGAATTTCTGTAGACGGAAGTTTCGAGCGCTTTCTATGGATAAACCAGATCAGAAATACTGAAAGAACTGCGGCCACGGAAGGGATAAGCGGAAGAAGCCATCTGTTCGATGGAGGTTTTCCCCATCGATCCCAGAATCTGTGCCGAGCAAGATAATCCTGAGGTAATCCCGGAGGAATAGTGTGAAGCAGAGGAGCAGGGAACACTGGAACAATCCATGTTGAATCGGGCATTGTTCTGGCAACTATAACAACGGGCGGAGGGAATTCATGTACAACTTCCAGAGTGTCGGAAATTGCGTATAGAGGTGGCAGAAGAAGCGTGTCCAGAACAATTGGAACTATTGTAATACTGTCTCCCTGCTGTTCCAGGAGGACAAAATCATCAGTCAGTTCAACCGGTTGTGTCGCGAAGCCTTCAGGAATGGAATAATCAATAGTTACAGGCACACCCAGAGAGCATTGAACCGGTTCGACCTCAGAAGTTAGAAATAATACCGTCAGCACTAAGCAGATCATCGACGTCTCCGTTTTTTCCTCAATTCGAAGAACCTGCGCAGAGGAAGAATGAGATTGTCAGATGTAGAAATACTCATAAGGTCCAACCTGTTGTCCCGGCACAGCTCTTCCCTGGCCTGTTGAACCATGCGGACATTGTCAGCGAACTTTTTTCTCCACCTTGGGGAACTCGTGTTCACAACTTTCTCGCTGCCTGTTTCAGGATTTCTGAACCTTACTCTTCCCATCATTGGCAGATGCAGTTCTCTCGGGTCAAATACGTGTATCCCGACAACATCATGTTTCTGAACGGCAGCTTTCAGGAGCCTGCTGCCGGAAGGGAACGCAAAGTCGCTTATAATGAAGATCAGGGCTCTTCTTTTCATAACCCTTCCCATGTATTTCAATGCGTTGTCCAGGTCTGCGTGGGCCTGTATATCAGGTACCTGGAGTATCCTGCGAACAAGACCCAGAGCATGCTTCCTTCCTTTCTCAGGCGGGATGTAGTCATGTATTTTATCGGAGAATGTAAGCATCCCGATTCTGTCATTGCTCTCTGAAGCAGAAAGGGCGAGTACTGCCGCGACTTCAGCCACCCTCTCAGCTTTTGTCAGGTTAAGTGAGCCGAATCTGAGGCTTCCGGAGAGATCTACTACCAGAAGCACCATGAGCTCCCTTTCCTCGGTGAAAACTTTCACGAAAGGAGTCCGGGTTCTGGCATACACATTCCAGTCGATACGCTTGGGGTCATCACCCTCCACGTATGGCCGAAGGTCAGAGAACTCCATTCCATGTCCGCGGAATATGGAACTGTAATCACCGCACACCAGCTGTGCTACCAGTTTTCGCGTACGAAGTTCAATCCTTCTGACACGATTGAACAGTGAGTGTACGTTTTCCATGACCTGCAATTCGGTTATTTAACAGGGATCCGGTTCAGAATCCTATCCAGAATTTCCTCAACACCGATTTCTTCAGCTTCCGCCTCAAAGGAAAGAATTAAACGATGGCGGAGAACGTCATGCGCCACTTCCTTAACGATCGTGGGGTCAACGAATGACTGGCCGTAAATAAGAGCTCTTGCTCTCGATGCTGCAAGAAGGCCGAGGGAACCTCTGGGGCTGGCTCCTACTGAGATAAGGTCCTCCAGGTCCTTAAGTCCTGCCTGTCTTGGGTGACGTGTAGCAGCAGTGAGCCTGACCATGTAATCCATGACCACATCTTCCACCAGTACTTCAGAAGATATCCGCTGAAGTTCCCTAACATCGTCTGTAGTCATGACAGGATCTATGGAAGGAACCGGTTTACCGCCGATCCTTTTCAGTATTTCAATCTCCTCATCGGCTGTGGGATAATCGACCTTAAGTTTCATCAGGAATCTGTCAATCTGGGCTTCAGGAAGAGGATATGTACCTTCCTGCTCTATCGGGTTCTGGGTTGCCATAACAAAGAAGGGCTCCGGAAGATGATGGGTTTGCCCTCCGAAGGTGACCTGACGTTCCTGCATCGCTTCAAGAAGAGCGCTCTGTACTTTGGCGGGTGCTCTGTTGATCTCGTCAGCAAGGATGAACTGAGCGAAAATCGGACCTTTCCGGGCTTCGAAAGTATTCGTATGCGGTTTGAATATCATCGTTCCTGTAATATCCGTAGGAAGAAGGTCCGGAGTGAACTGCAGCCTTGAGAATGTAGCTTTGACACATTTTGACAGGGTTCTTGCAGCGAGAGTTTTTGCAAGTCCAGGAACACCCTCAATAAGAACGTGTCCGTCACATAGCATCGCAGTTATAAGACCTAGACGTAGTTCTTCCTGTCCGACAATAACTCTGGAAAAAGTTGATTTGAGATTATCCAGAAGAGGTTTCCTGGACGAAATAAGTTTTTCAAGTTCTTCAACCTGTTCTCTAGGCATCTATTTCCCTCCTGGCTTTTCTAATTAGATTCCGTGTTACATTTTCATAGTCTAGAAGCTCCTTGTGAGTTCCAGCTTCAAATCTCATAACCAGAACAGGCTGAGTATTGGATGCCCTTACAAGTCCCCATCCATCGCGAAATGTGATCCGGGCACCATCGGTTGTATTGACAGAATAATTCTCTTTCAGGAAGAGCTCTGTTACCCTGCCGACAAGTGCGAATTTAGTATCATCATCGCAATCTTCTCGTATCTCAGGAGTGGAGAATATCTCTGGAAGATCCTGCAGATAGCAGTGCAGAGGTGTACTGGCTGAAGCGATTATCTCGATAAGTCTCAGAGCCGCATAAAGGGCATCATCGTAACCGTAGTAGCGATCTCTGAAAAAGATGTGACCACTCATTTCTCCAGCAAGGAGCGCATTTTCCTCAATCATTTTCTTTTTGATAATCGAATGTCCTGTTGGGGACATGAACGCTCTTCCTCCAGCCTTTTCTATTTCAGAGAAGAAAAGTCCCGAAGCTTTAACTTCTGAAATAACCGTTGCTCCCGGATTGTTCTTCAAAACCGCTTTTGCCAGGATAATCAATATCATATCTCCGCGGATAATCTCTCCCCTGTCGTCTATGACTCCAAGGCGATCGGCATCTCCGTCGAATGCAAGACCTATATCGGCTTTCTCCTTTAGAACCGTCTCTCTGAGGTCAGAGAGATTCTCCTCAACGGTTGGATCAGGGTGATGATTCGGGAAATCACCATTCATATCACAATAAAGAGGAATTACTCTGCAACCCAGATTTCTGAGAATTTCAACGGCCGTATCACCACCGGTTCCGTTGCCGGCATCAACTACGATCCGCAGTGATCTGTCAAGGGAGAATTCCCAGAGAAGTCTTTCAAGGTATGGTTTCCTTACTGAAACCTTCTGAATAGAGGTATCCGGAGATACATCGACGGAATCATGGATAATCTCCATTTCTCTGCGGAGATCCTGAATGGAATCACCGTATATCGTCTCGTGTCCGAAAAGTATTTTGAACCCATTGTATTCCGGAGGGTTGTGGCTGCCTGTAATCATAACAGTAACATCAGGATTAAGGGTGCAGGCTGCAAAATACGCCATCGGAGTGGTCAGGACACCAAGGTCGATTACATCGCATCCTTCCGACCTGATTCCATCGGCAAGCCATTCCACGAGTATAGATCCGGATTCCCGACAATCTCTGCCGACAGCGATGTTGTTTTGTGAAATTGAGCCGAGAATCCTGCCAAGCCTGACAGTAGTGCTTTTATCAAGATCGCCTGGGAATATACCTCTGATGTCATATTTTCTAAAAATGCTGTTATTCATTTATTGTTCCTTAAGGGATTCCAATCCGGGAAGTTCAATTGCGTACTGACCCGTACCAGTCTCACCTGTGAGCCATCCTCTGTGAGCGCTTATTATCTGACGGGCCAGCTCCACTTCGAAAGCGGAGTGCTCAGCATTGCTCTGCGTTTCGCCCTTATGAACTATTGTCAGTCTTACGGATTCCACGCCACCGGTCAGCATTATGTGAATCAATGAGCCCGAACTCATAATACGTGATATTTCAGACAGAATATTGTCAAGAGCATGCCTGAGATAATACCTGCTTCCTGAAACGAAGACATTTTCATCCATTGATATTGCCAGAGATACTCCACGTGCTGCAAATGTTTCGTTCCATTCGTTTAGGGTTTCAAACAGGAGTTCATCCAGGGATACAACGGATGATTCCGCATCATCGGGGAATTGCGATTTATCGGTAAGATCCATGTTTTCAAGAGCTGCCAGTTCCTTCATTACGTTCAGAAAATTCTCGATCTCCTCTATCTCGGCAGTCAATCTTGCGAGCTGCTCCTTCACAACCGGTGATCTGTCCAGAGGTCTGGAAAGCTCTATTGCTGTTACGCGAACAGATTCCAGAGGTTTTCGCAGGGATACTCCGATGCGAGAAAGCATTTCCGATTTCAGCTTCTCCAGTTCATCAAGCTCTTCCTTATACAGCCTCAGTTTGTTATTCAGTTCACTGATCTTTTTCTCGAACGTTACTTTGTTTCTTCTGTACATCTCCATTAACATGAAAATTCCAAGGAAGATCAGAAAAACAACATACACAGGGAGAGTTATCATATCAGGCCAGCTCCTCCAGATCTCTTATTACAATGACCTCTCTACCGATTAATTGACTTATTATATCGGGTGTAAAATCATCGAGTGTCAGCATATCATGGTTGAACATTACACCCGGCAGTATCACACTATTATATGAATCTGGAAGCATCTTAACAGATCTTACAATATCTGCTCCTGAGAGAAGGCCCGCTACACCGATATACGGTCCTAGAAAAGTATTCTCAACAACGATAACACGGTAATCGCTTCCTTTCAGAAGAGACCTGAGGAAAGGGGCTGCAAGTGTTCCGGTACACACAATTCCACTTCCTGTAAATTCCTTTCCCGATGTCATCATCAGTTCTGCCAGGAGTCCGATACCGTTCTCTCTCAGTGTGCAGGTCTCATAATACGATGATGACGGAATATCCAGACCTGCCATTATGAAAAATTCATCAGATGGGTATACCCATGAGTTTCCACGTCTTTTTAATGCCTTGCTCCGCATCATGTTGCATTGATTTACTATCTGAAGGGCTTCCGCTCCAGAGGGACGCCTGATCCGGGGCAGTCCATCTCTGAATTTAGTCAGGCCGACAGGTACTACACCAGCTGATACGACACCGGGTACTTCGAGAAGATCTTCAAGGGTTTTATCAAGCTCCTCCCCATCGTTCAGCCCGGGTACTATTACGATCTGTGTTTCCATTTCGATACCGGCTTCGGAGAGTTTATTCAGCATTTGGAGTACAGGTTCATCCCTGCGGGTCCCCAGTATGGTTCCCCTGATTAACGGATTTGTTGTGTGAACGGAAATATGAAGGGGCGTAAGGTGCTTGTCTATGGCATATTCGGTATCATCACTGTCAAGGGTCACATAGGTTCCCTGGATAAACGAATACCTTACATCATCATCCTTGACCATAAGGGATTGCCTCACCCCCCGAGGTAACTGATCTACGAAGCAGAATATGCATTTTTTTCTGCATACGGCAGGCTTCTGGCCCTTGAATACGAAGCCCCAGTCCACAGAAGGATTTCGCCGGACAGTAAGTTTTCTGATAACCGGACCCCTTGAGAAGACAAGGTCAATGAATAAGCCGTTGGCACTGTAAAGGAAATCGATCCAGTCATTCAGGGGGTTGCCGTTACATGAAATAAGTGTGTCAATATTTCTGAATCCGGTTGAGGAAGCGGGAGAATCCGGGGTTACTGCGAGTATCCCGAGCAAATGCTACTCCAGTAAGCGCTGTACTTTAACCATTTCCGGATCAAGCTTAGCGGCAGCGGCAAGTTCCTTATCCGCCTGGGAATTCCGGCCTGTAGCTCTGTAAACGTCCGCTATGGCAAGATGGAATCCAACGGATGATCTCAGATCTCCAGCTGTAGTTGAAAGCCCTTTCCTGAAATGATCTTCAGCTTCATCGTAGCGTTCCAGGTTAAGACAGCATCTTCCAAGCATTTCTCTTGCTTTCATCCTGAAATCGGGGCTTTTAAGAACCTGTTCGAACTCCGAGAGAGATTCACGGTAAAGACCCATCTCCATATAAGCTATTCCAAGGTCGTAATGTGTGTTGAAATCGTCTATGGGGACTGCTGTTTCAATACCCTCCTGAAACTCTCTTATTATACCTGCCAGCGCCTTTGCAGAATTTCTGTCGAATTTATGGTCAATATCAGCAAGAATCATCGCTATGTCAGCGTAGTTGTCACTGTCGGCAAGACCTGGCCGGATACCATCCATGAGTGTTCTAGCCATCTCGAATGTGGAATCGACATATACGGATTTCTCAAGTGATACCAGTGCTTCATGGGGGCTATCGTTAAGCAGGTAGGCTACTGCAAGCCGGTAGAAAGCCCTGGCCTGACCCTCAACGTCCATAGCTTCTCTTATTCGTACGATCTCCTTTGCTGCACTGAGGGATTCAGGACAGATGTCGAGTACACCCTCAAGCAATTCGAATACCATATACTCACGTTCATTTGCACGGTAGATTGTACAGGCCCTGAGATACGAATCGATTGCTCCGTAGAAATCACCAACTTCCAGAAGAAGATTACCAAGTTCGACGTAACCCAGTCCGTCTCCCCGAGATCTATCCAGATTACTCCTCATGTCCTCAACCTGAAGGGAAAGAGCTTCCTGGAGCTGCCTTGTGGAGACCAGGTTCAGACTGACGAGGATATCGCCAAGTTTACGGTCGGGAACTGTATCCGTCTGGATATCAAGCGCTCTTAGAACGTCAGGAGCCTCAAGCAGACCTTCTGCAATGAAGTACTCACCGATTCTTTTTCTTTCCAGGGAGAATACCTCGTCCAGATCGTCATCCGATTCAAGTGGTTCGATGAAATCGGATTCGTCAAATTCCACCTCATCTATAGTTGCCGAAGGAGGAGTCTTATCAATAATTTTCGCTTTAGGTTTCCTGGCGGGCTTTTCAACAGGTGGAGTTTTCACCTTCTTCGCTGGTTTCTCTTTGGGCGGAGCTTTCACTTTCTCAGCAGGTTTTTCTATGGGTGCAGCTTTTACCTTCTCCACCGGTTTCTCTTTGGGTGGAGTTTTTACCTTCTCTACTGGTTTCTCTATGGGTGGAGCTGTTTTCTTCTCGACAGGTTTCTTCTTGGGTGTTGGTGCGGGTACTCTACTGGGTTGGGTCGTATCTTTGTTAAGCTTCCTATTCAGTTTCTCCAGCATCCGTTCAAGTTGACCGATTTCCTTCATGTCCCTTTTTTGGGCAGTTTCAATAGCCTGTTTAAGTAAAACTTCATCCTCGTTAGCCGCTGCTACTTTGGCGAAGCGTATAACCCATTTGTTATCATCCGGGTCGAGTCTGGTCATGGCATTGCATGACTGAAGAACAGGCGGTTCCTTCAGTGAAGGTTTGGATTTGAGGTACAGAAGATATTCTTTCTTTGCGTCTTCGAATTTTTCCTGATTATCGTAGCTCAAAGCCTTGATAAAATGAGCTTCAGCGAAATCCTCATTCATTCTCAATGCTTTTCTTGCGACTGACAGCGCGGCTGAGTGAAGCCCGTTTATGCAGTACAGCTGTCCTGCTTTTGCGAAATTTTCAAGGGCTTCATCAGTACGGTCGAGTTTCAGAAGAACGTCACCGAGTGTATTAAGTATTGAGGCTTCTTCCGGGTCTTCGTTGATCATGCGGTTCAGGATTTTCTCAGCGCTTTCGTATTTACCTTCCTGAAAAAGGTCCTGAACTTTTCGACGCTGTTCAATATCTATCATTTTTCATCCTCATGGTTGCAACGAAATGCTGTAAATACTACTCAAACATACTGGAAACGAGTTTACCGTTAACAATCAAGTCCTCAATATCGGGTATTGCCATGTGATAAGCAATACCTCTGTAATCATCAAGGTCCCAGACTATCATATCCGCATCCATCCCAGGAGCAAGAGCACCTTTGTAATTGTCCATTCCAAGGGCTGCAGCACCGTTTATCGTAGCTGCGGTTACCGCTTCTTCTATGGTAAAGCCGCACTGGCATACCGCAAGATTAATCATCAGCGGCATTGATTCACAGAAACAGCTGCCTGGATTGAAGTCCGTTGCAATTGCGACAACCGCACCTGCATCGAGAAGTTTTCTTCCAGGCGGGAATGGTTTACCCAGAAATAACGCTGTTCCCGGCAGCAGTGTAGCCACGGTATTGCTTCGGGCGATCTTCTCGATATTCCGATCGGAAATGGATAGTAGATGATCTGCGCTCATGGCGCCCAGATCCACAGCGACTGAAGCGCCATCTGTATCGTGGAATTCGTCGGCGTGCATCCTGATGCCGAATCCCATATCCTTCGCCGCCAGAAGGTAATATCTTGACTGTTCTGCTGTAAAAACACCTTTTTCGCAAAAAATATCCACGAAATCAGCAAGTTCTCTGGATTTGATCTCAGGGAGTACTTCTTCTATTAGATAGCTGATGTAATCATCCGGTCGGTTCCTGTATTCAAGGGGAATTTCATGAGCTCCCAGGAATGTTCTGGCTATCGTCTGTGGCCAGTATGCATGCAGCCTTGCAGCTGCTTCCAGGCATCTTATCTCCGTTTCGAGGTCAAGGCCGTATCCGCTCTTAACCTCAACAGTGGTAGTTCCCAGAAGAAGCATGGTTGTAAGATGCTTCAGAAGGGTATCTTCAAGCTCATCCAGGGAAGCCTGTCTGGTTCTGGTGACACTGTTGAGTATACCTCCACCGGCAGCTGCAATGTCTTCATAATCGGCTCCCATGGCGCGGAGGGCGAACTCAACCTCTCTGGTGCCGGCGTAAAGAGGATGAGTGTGGGAATCTACGAAACCTGGTGTGATAACTTTACCTGAAACGTCTATTTCAAGACTGTTATCAACAAGTTGTATGCTGTTGGATACATCCCGCGTTTGTCCAGTCCATACTATTTTACCCTGGAAAGAAGCGAGTGCTGCGTTCCGGATGATGGAAAGTTCTTTTGCTGCCTCTCCCCTTCGAAAACCAGGCGAACCGGTCATAGTGACCAGTTCGCCAATATCTGTCAGAAGTAAATCGCACTGAACTTTCATTATGGGAAGTTAAATCTGTTCTGGGACTACAGATGCAACCTTTCTTCCACCCATTTTGTGAAATCGGATCCTGCCATCCGCTTTGGCGAAGAGTGTGTCGTCGTTTCCTCTTCCAACATTCACTCCAGCGTGGATTCTTGTTCCACGCTGTCGCACAATGATGCTTCCGGCGGACACCATCTGCCCGGCTGCACTTTTCACTCCAAGCCTTCTTCCGGCGCTGTCGCGGCCGTTTCTGGAGCTGCTCGATGATTTCTTATGTGCCATTTTCTGAACCTTTCAATAACTGATTACTTGTTTACAATTACCATTGCGTTCCAGCTGGAAGCTCCTGCCGAGTATCGTGCGATATACATTCCGGAAGGAACTTCAGAACCGTCGCTGTTCCTCAGGCTCCAAACCAAGTTCTCAGTTACCGGAGAAACATCCATAACAATGATGGAACGGCCTGTAATATCGTAAATTGACACGGTTCCTCCAACCCCCGGCTGCGGGATTGCGAAACTGCAGGATTCCTGCGATGGATTGGGGGAGACGGAGAACACACCTTCAGGACTCTCTTCGGATCCTTCTATTCCCAGCCCGGAAAGGACAAAACTCACTTCCACCCTTTCCTGTGAACTCAGTGTTACATTCTCCACCGACTGTGATGTGTAACCGTCAGCGGTCACTATCACATCGTAGGTCCCCGGAAGCAGGGTTTTATGGTAATCACCGAGGGTTACATCCGTTCTGCAGAATCTGAGAGGTTCGGAATCGGTACCTGTATCGATCCCTATCTCAAGCAGGGCGTCGACAGGGTTTCCCGAAGTGTTTGTAACGGTGCCCCAGATACCGTAAGTGCTCTTGGTGAAGAAAAGGAGTGTTGCCATATAATGAGCATTGGCGACACCGGGCCAATCTGAAGCCTGTTTGTCATCATGTACTTCTATCGTGTGATCGACAGTTCCGCATTCACCGTAGCTCCAGTCGTTGACATCACCATGAATTATATACCAGCTGGCTCCGGGATATGCTATCCAGAATCCCCCGCCGAAATAGCTTACTATTCCCGGAACAGCGGCATAATCAATGGCCTGCTGATGAATAAGACCTGAATCCTCAGGAAGTGGGACTTCAGCATAATTCCATACGGTATTGATACAGGCAGCTCCACCATGCAGGGATAAGCCCCCTGCGAAAGGATTTATAAAATTCTTAACCATCGGCCAGTCCTGCATTGTCAGGTCTCTTAGTGCCTGAGTTTCGGGTTCACTGAAGGCAGTACTGCCTCCACCGCTACCAGGTCCCATGTAACTGAGATTCCTGTTCAGATCGATTCCATTTGCGTTGTAGCGATTGTTGTACTCATAGCCATCAGGATTGAGAATCGGAATAATCCAGGTTTCACTATTTTCAACTATGTACTGACACATAGGACTTGTGGCATAATTATCCGTAAGGACTTCCAGATAATTAAGAGTAGTCATTACACCTGTCTTTTCATCACCATGAATCCCACCACTGATTCTCATCTCGGGTTCGATTTCTTCGATGGAAGGATTGTCGGTAACTACGACAGCTTCAATGGGTCTCCCCTCAACGCTGGTGCCGATTGTGACCTTTCGGCAGATATCCGGATGAGCGGCGACGACAGCATCAATAGAACTGTATATTTCCCAAAGTTCTGGATAAGGTACAATGGGTACAGGTACAGGAACAGGGAGAGGATTAAAGCCCATATATCGGAGCATCTCTTCCTGCTGCGAGTCAACATAGATCATGGCTTTTCCACCGTGTGCCCACTCAATAAGGAATCCCTCTTCTTCGAGTAATCTTACTTCCGACAAATTGATATCTCTTACAGTAACAGAGTAATGGGGAACAGAATAGCTGAAATTATTCGACAGCATGGTTGAACCTGCATAAGAGAAAGCTGTTAACAAAAACAGAATCGGAATTAGTATCTTGATCATTTAATGGATCCTCTCAGGAATGCGAATCATGGTAAGCTGTCAAAGGAATGCAATAAAGGCAAATATGGTTCCCAGAGATTACATAAGTCAAGTCTTAAGGAGGTTTTCCTCTTGCCATCAGGGGCTATGAATCTGTAGAATATAGCCTTCGGAAATCGGGGCGTGGCGCAGTTCGGTAGCGCACCTGCTTTGGGAGCAGGGGGTCGCCGGTTCAAATCCGGCCGCCCCGACCAATTCTATTTCGTGAATTTATGCCGGAGTCTCTTCCATCTGTCCGTTCTATCCTGTTTACTGCTCCACAGTAGTTTCCTGATAGCTTCCCTCTCATTATCAGTACCGAAGCAGATGAGGTTGTCATTCTCTGAAAGCCGGAAATCCCCTGAGGGGCTGTAAACATAGCTGTCGTCACTTCTTCTGACAGCTATTATCACAACGCCTGTATTCGCGTTCAGCTGCAGCTTTTTGAGTGTCCAGCCAATGGAAGGACATCCCTTGGCAATTTCTATACTGAGATAACCTTCGGTATTCTCCCGGGCAAAGACGATCCTGTCGAGAAACCTGGCGACATTGGGGCGGATCATCTCATTTGAGATCCTGAATCCTTCCGCAGTATCCTGATTAACAGTTCTTCTTGTCCCCACAAGTTTAAGTTTTCTTTCTGCAGAGATATCAGAAGCTACCGAATATATTTCCAGCTTGGGGTTGATCCTTCTTGCGGAAAGGCTTAGAAAGACGTTACTTCTATCGTCCGGAAGCACACAGAACAAGGCCTGGACATCGATCAGACCTGATTTCTTCAATACACTGTCAGTCAGGCAGTTGCCCTGTATAGTAGTAATGTTATCACCTAGATTTGCTGCATTTGTCAGGGCATCGGGATCAGTATCGATTACCCTGACAGAATAGCCATACCTGATGAGTTCCTTAATAACGAAAAGACCAGTTTCACCAGCCCCGCATACCGCACAGATCGAGCTGGTGTTATCCGAAAGGCTCACAATAATTTCCTTTTTCCGTGTCGCTGCAGTGTTTTGGTGAGAAGCTGAAGCTGCTCAGGGGTTTCTATGGCCAGTAGAACATCAGCCTCTTCGAGGATGTAACCCGCTCCCGGATTGTATACAATTGAACCATTCTGTTTCATTATCGCAAACACACTTATACCGATTCTTCGGCCTATATTGATCCCCCCCAGTGATTTTCCGATAGAAGGGCTGTTATTTTTTATCGTGTATTCCTCTATCCGGCAATTCTGATCCTTGCTGTCTATCATCCTCTCCATGAAATCCATAGTCTCCCTGTTAAGAATACCTGCTACAAGTTTCTTTCCAACTGCGATGGAGGGTGTGAAGGATACATCGGCTCCCGCAAGTGCCAGCTTTTCCTCATTCTCCTCCCCCGCTGCCCTGCTTACTATCTTGATTTCGCTGTTCATGAGATGTGCTGTAAGTGTCAGGTAGAGGTTATCGCTATCATCCTGCAGAACAGATACCAGCCCCCTGGCTTTACATATTCCTGCTTCTTCGAAGAGAACATCATCCGATCTGTCCCGTTTAAGATAGAGAAAACCGTTGATCTTTCTGAGATTGGGCGGTGGTTCATCATTGACATCAATACCCACTACGGGTATTCCTGTGCGAAGAAATTCTGAAATAACAACACTTCCGGCTCCGCTGCATCCGCATACGATATAATGACCCTTCAAACGTGATATGTTCCGGAGAAGCAAACGCCTTTTCATGTTCTCTGCAAGGCGCGTTCCCACAAGGTAAGAAATAAAATTAGCATTTACGTATAGAATGGCCATATAGGCTATCAGCACGAATACAGTAACCCAGATATTGTAAGCTCTTCGCCATTTTTCATTCATGAAATCGTAGGCGTATTCCCTTACAACATCGTCGAATCCAACGGTTGTAATGGTTATTGCGGTCATATAGCCTGAAAGCAGAATTTCCCCCGCTAAGGTGCTCTCATCCAGCTGCATTTCTATATTGGTGATTTCGGAGAGCTGGGCAGCAGTGGGAGATTCAACATTCTTGAGGGTCTGAAGCGTAGCTATAAGCTGATCGTTAACCATACCGGATTGATGGGTGGTGAAGATCAGGAAACCGGATACACCTATACTCATGACAATAACAAATAGTGTCAGGGCTACAGCGATTTTGCTCGATAGAAAATATGCAAAACCGTGCCATCTGTTCAAATTGACGAATGAGCTGCGGTTGTGTCTGGATTTATTCCATAGTGACATAATCTAGTCTTTTACCTTCTTGAATTTATCCGGTGAAATACTCCAGAGTTCGTCGAATGCCTTCTCCCAGGTTCTATCAGCTGCCATAATTCTGGCATTTCTGCTCATGGAATCCCTTAACTCTTTGTTCATGGCAATTTTCAGAATAGTTTCCGCCAGTGATTCGGGATCGTGGCTTACGAAAACAAGCCCTGTTTTACCTGTTTCTATTATTTCCTGGGGTCCTCCCATATCGCTTACCACTGCGGGAAGTCCGGAAGCCTGCCCTTCAAGGACAGAGTTTCCATAAGTATCGGTGGAACTGGGGAAAACGAATATGTCACATGATGCGTAAGCTCTGGAGAGATCCTCTCCATGAAGCACTCCGCAGAAGTAGCATCCTCTTCCGCTGAGCTGATTTACAAGGTCTCCTCTAAATGGGCCATCTCCTGCCAGATAAAGTTCGAGGTCAGGCATTGTCGTTCGGGCGAGTACAAATGCTTTCGCAAGGATATCAAGATCCTTTTCCCGGGAGATTCTACCGGCATACAGAAGTTTTATCGATTCGGGATTTCCACCGAACCTCAGTATGAATTCATCCGACTTCCAGTCAGGTGAGAAAAGAGTGCAGTCCGTTCCCCTGGGAAACAGCTTCATTCTATCTCTTGAAATTCCCATTTTCTCAAGATCGTCCATGTAGTATCTGCTGGGAACCAGAACAATATCCACATTGCTGTAGAACCATGCTGCCGCCGTTCCTGCCCACTCCCCCATCTTGCCATCCTGCGCTATATGGTTCACATGCCTTGGATAATCCGTGTGGTATATACCCGCGACAGGAATGCCCAGAATCCTTGATATGCCCAGCGCAGCGAATCCCACAGGACCAGGTGTGGATATGTACATCATGCCAAATCCTTCCTCCTCCACGAATCGCAGAACCTCAAGGAAAGGAGGAATGGAAAGGAGTTTTGAATGATAATCAGGTACTGGAAATTCGCGGATGGGGGGGAAATTTACAACCCATCCAGGGAAGGAAAGAGGTCTGCTCTGCGAGGCTATCACTGCCATATCCCTTCCGCTGTCCATAGCCAGGCGGCTGAATTTCTGAATCGTTCTGGAAACACCGTTAAGATCATCTATTGTGTCGGTAAACCAGACCCTTTTGTCGAATATATTCAGGCTTCCTGAGATATCAGGTGAAACTTCCGAAGCAATTCTTGCAACTGCCTCCTTCCCCTTTTTCCTGCTCAGATATGCCATGGGATAGGGAATATTGAGAAGAATAACCGGAATAAGAGCAGTGATTGCTTCGAGGGCATCAAGCAGCCTTCCATCCGTGATCCGTTTTACAAGGACCGAAGAATAGTGCTGGAACAACTTGTTACTGAGCCTGTTAAGTATTTCAAATGTACGTTCGTCAATGCCTTCAGCTTCCAGTTCAGGGCTTCCGGATCGAAGGTTCAGGTCTTTGCCGATCTCTATGAGCTGGTCTGCGAAAATTGTTTCAAAACCCGGTTCACCCGATTTCCTTGCTTTCTTGATAAATTGATGGAAAAGAAAATCCGCTTTATGCCACACTGTGGGCTCAACTGAAGATATGGATGGCCTGAAAAATCGATCTGCAGCCATTGTGGCTATAGCTGGTATCTTCTTGGCGGTAAGCCTGTCCCGATAGAAGGAATACGCGATGGAGTAAACTGAGTAGGCGGAACGTATTGCGTTACCGTGCTCGCCACGGAGGATTCCTTTCCCCTGATTGATCTGATTCAGATAGTCTTCCAGGTTCTCTGCATCCGCAACCTCAGTATAGGTCAGACCCATGAATCTCCCGCAGTGATCATCGGATCCAGCGGTAAAACCGGTGAAGTCAGGGTCACCTTTTATCGATCTGACTATTGGAAGCACTGATTCATTCTCCAGTCTGGATCTTGTGCCGTTAAGTGATTCTATCAGACCGATTCTCTTTACGATTACTGCGAATTCATCACTTGTCAGATCCGTATCCGGTGAATAGAAAGGGTGGGCAAGCGAGTGGATTATTCCTTCATCATCAAAGTAATCCAGAAGGGATGGAAACGAATCTCTCAAGGTGATTATTTCATCATGCTGCTGCTGCGTAATGTTGAACGCCAGGATATGCACCGAAGTTCTGGTTCCCGGAAGGTAAGTCCTTATTTCCTCGCTGATAAAGGTTCCCGGCAGGTGAGATATGCAAAGAGCTCCTTCGATTGTATTTATGTCAGTTATGGTGACGAAATCCATGCCGCGTTTCCGTGCAAGTTCATATATCAGTTCGGGCGGCGTGAAGCTTTCAGGGGCTTTGAGCGATCGGAGAGCCCATCTTCCGGATTCCATCGAATACTTTGAATGAACGTGAAGATCACATGAAAATGCAGCCATTCTACCTCCCGGATTGACAGGTGAGTATCATATGAAAGTATCAGGCTTCGGTCACGCACGGGGGCCGGGCCTAACATCTAAACATTCGTTACTGTTGTAACAATAGAAAAGTTCAGATGTTAGGTCAGATCCCATCATTAAACAGACAAAATGTTT
>JAGLOY010000080.1 GCA_023138735.1 Candidatus Aegiribacteria sp.
AAACATGCAATTCGCAATGCTTCTTGCCCTGACTCTTGGTTATGCAACATGGACATCAGTGAATGTGGATGTTCAATTGAATTTCTCCCGGAATCAATCTCTTGCAGGGAATGGTTCTGATATTAGTTGCTTCCTAAAAACCCCAAACGATACTTCATTTCTTCCGGAATTATTGGATCTTGATGGTGTTGCTAATATTACAATGGAAGAGCATTTCACACTTGAAACAGTTGCAGGAATAATAGACTTACGTGCAATATCTCCAGACAGTTGGAAATCAACAGCCTACTATCAAGACGAATGGTTTACTTTTGAAAATCAAAATCTTGGTCTTTCCACATTACAAAATAACAATTTGATTATTCTGGAACGGCTTATTGCACACTCCCTTGGTCTATCAATTGGAGATGAAATCACATTATTCTACGAAGACAATTCTTGGGTTCTTTCTATTGTTGGACTGTTCGGACCTGAACCTAATCTTGTTACCAGTTCAGCGAGTTCTGACGGAACTAGTCCTAACTATTTAGCAGAGAGAACATGGTCCTATGTTAGCATAGGAATGTGCGATACTTTTGAAGGTCTTTTCGCAACTCAGACTAAACTGCTGATCAAGCTATCCACACAAGATCTAACATCAGATGTAGTAAACGAATTAGAACTGCACAACTTTCCTGTATACGGTATACGAACTTTTGAAGAATATACTTCACTTGAAACTTCGTTGAGTAGTACATTTGTAGTTCTTCATGTTGTGGGTGTCATATTTTCCACATTTTTAGCGGTTTTCGGAGTTTGGGCATTGATGACATCAATCCGTTATCAGCGGAGAGAAGAAATTCAGTCAATGCGCAAAAGGGGGATGGGCCGATCCACGTTATCAAAGCTCTTGTTCTGGGAGGTCGTTCCACTCCTTCCTTTCATGCTATTAGGAATTCTAGTTGGATTCGTAACAGCATTTGGCATTACATTTTCGTTTCAAGGCGCCGCTACGCCTCTGGTTTTGCCGCAGTTTTCTACAGGCTTATTTTCTTTGCTGTTAATACCTCTTGTATTTGCCGCAGTTCTTGTTACAGTACGAGCATCATGTCATGTGAGAAAAGGGAGGTTGATGTGATTCGATGAAATTCTGGAAACTTGCGTGGAGACGAATGATTAGAGGCAAATCTACCTCTATACTCACCCTGTTGGTTCTTATACTAGGATCAGCTCTCTTTGTAGATTCAAACATCTCACTATCATTTACCATAAATCGTGCGTTTGAGGATGCCAATGAATCTGTTTTCGTTGACATTACAGTTTCGTTATCTCTATTTGATAGGATATCAAGTACTGAAACTCAACAGTTAGTCGACGAAATTCAATCGATACGGAGTATAGCATCTGCTGAACCACTTGCTCTCTTTTCGGGAATAGCGTTTGCTCCTGGAGATGAAAATTCTCCTTACAATGTTACGATAACTGGTATCAGCAGTGAAACTGAATACTTCAGTAGTGCCCTCTCCCTTGATTGGAGTTCACAATCAGAAGGGAACAAATGCTACGTATCTTCAAGTGGATCATTTCTTGAATATTCTGAAACCAATCGTGATCTAATCGTTAATTTCACCCTAATCGGAAATGATGGGCCACGAATAGTTTCGTTTGATGTAGATGTCGAATCATCAGTGAACCTAACTCTCGCACAAGAGAGTATAACTCAGGGTATCTTCATGAGTGATGCTGATCCGAGAACAAGGCTGGAAAAGAATGTCATCTTTATCGATTATGAGCGAATCATGGAATTTGCAGAAATTGATGAAGTCCCCGATCGATTAGTATTTGGATATGATAATTCTATTCTAATTTCTGTAGATCGCTCAAGCTTTGACATACTGCAGATAGACCTTGCCACTTCCCACATGCAGACAGTTGGGAATTCAATTGCGAATCTCGTCAAAGCAACTTCTCAAAACTCTGTTGTACAGAATCACTTGGGACTAACTCTTGTTACAATCGCGAGTTGGATTGGAATCCAATCAATAGAAGCGCAGTCTCTAATAGTTTCAGTTGTTTTTGTTTCATGCTATCTTGCTTTTGTGTCATATAGAATTACACATAGACGCCGTAGAAGGGAATTTGGCAGGCTAAGAACCAAAGGATTTCCACAAGAGTACATCAGTCGGACTGATATCACTGAATCCGCGATTCTGGGAATAACAGGAGGTTTGTT
>JAGLOY010000081.1 GCA_023138735.1 Candidatus Aegiribacteria sp.
AGGCGATGAAGATCGCACTCGAATCAGTTGGTTATGAGATCGAATCTGCAGGAGACAGTGACGAAGGATTTGCTAAAATGTTCGAATTCAAACCCGATCTCCTGATCCTTGATGTAATGATGACCACCATTACGGAGGGTTTTAACGCCGCCTGGGAACTCAGAAGCCCCGACCCGAACAGTCGATTCAAGGATTTCAGAGACCTTCCGATACTGATGATCTCAGCGGTGTCATCCGAGCAGAAAATGCTCTTTGATCCCAAGAAGGACGAAGATTTCCTGCCGGTTAACGATTTTGTTGAAAAGCCGATATCTCCACGGGCTCTCATCGAAAAGGTACAAGGACTCATCGGCTGATAACTCCCGAACTCATGGGGTCGTATCTTGAATTTTGGTGTTTGTTCTCTTTAGTTGTTATTCTCAAGATTCTTTATGATTTTGCTGATAGTACTGTAGTGCATACCAGAATGTTTAGCAATCTCCTGCTGGCTATAACCATGTTCTGTATGAGCAGTATAGATAGCTTCATTACGGCTGACTCTATCTGAAGCACATGCAAATAGATGCTCAAGTGAGGGGCGATTTAAGAATCTTTGATTGCGGGGAACTTCAGGAAGGTCATGGTATTGATCTCTTCCGACAAGAGATTCCACAAACCGTTCTCCACCTAGAATCAATTGACCCTTGATCTTTTCAAAAGGGGATACAGCATTCTGAAAATTGTTCACAAACAGAATATACTCCCGCTCAGCTGTAAACTTATCAAACCCGAATTGAGATAGTATCCACTCTGTACTAAGAAGACAGTCTTCTTGTTGATAGAGACCAGCGGTCTGTCTGTAACTGCTCCACGTATAGTCGCTTGGAGTCTCGACAATACCGGAGCGAACAGGATTCAGTACGATATATCTGCACAACTCCAGAAGGTAGCTATCCTTCTCTACAACGATTGCTTTAAAACGTCCCTGGAATAAATGTCCGGTACGATCATGCGAATGATTGAAGTATTGAGCATATACACTGTTAAGCAGTTTCATTCCCGCTGACAAATTTCCATCGGATGTCTCAAGCAGCAAATGGTAGTGATTTGACATCAGACAATACGCATGGCAAAGCCAGTTATATCGGCTTACTGTCATAAGCAATCGATCAAGAAATTTGGTTCTATCAGAGTCATTCAGGAAAATGTTCTGTCGGCCGGTACCACGAGCAGTAACATGATACACAGCACCTGGATATTCTATTCGGAGTGATCTTGTCATAGGAGAAGTATAATAGCAACTATGCCAAAATTCAAGATACGACCCCATTTGCAGGAGGATTGAACGGAAACCGATTCTCCATGTTTGATACTCATTTTCGAATGTAGCGGGTTGTAACCAGCACTATCCAGGCGGCACCGAATACCACTGCAGCAGTAGTTGCAATAGCGGCGCCGAAGCCTCCGTATCTTGGTATGAGATAGATGTTCAGACTTACATTGACAACGGATGAAATAATAACGCTGTACAGGGAGTACTGGGGTTTACCGATGGCAGATGCTGCGGTGGCAAAGAAACTGCCAAGGGGCCTCACAATCGCCAGAGCGCCCAGTATAAGAAGGATGTTCCAGTTATGCGAGTATTTTCCACTGTAAACGAAATCAAGTACCTGCTGCGGGAAAAACACATAAAGAATAACAGCGGGAAGAATGAGAATCTCCGCCAGCAGGACCGTACTCCATACCCGTGACTGTATCTCCTTTTTATTACCTTGCTTCCATATTCTGGAAATGTAGGGAAGAAGAACCATATTGGCGGCGCTGATGACCATCAGGGTCAATCCTGAAAGTGACCTGGAAGCGCCGTAGGCTGCAACATCATCCGGAGCGATCTTACCAAGCATCAGGATGTCTGTTCTGGTGTATATGAAATTAGCCATGGAGGCTCCCAGAGTGATAACCGCGAAGCGCATGACACTTCGAATCCGTTCAATTCTGACACCGGCAGAAGGAAAGAAAAGACGCCTGGCAAACAGGAAGTTAACGAAGAAAGCAACTATGTTCGCAGCTATCATGGCAGTGAAGATCTGGTGGGCGGTTCTGAGCGCGCCGGTGAGCAGAAGGACTCCTATTATTACGCTTTTTACGATGAACTGAACGATATCAGATATCATTACATCTCTGGTGCGATGTTTCGTGAGCAGAAGCAGCCTGGGCAATCCGCTCAGTGTGCCTGTGATCACAACTCCTGCAAGCAGCAGGGGAATACCTGACAGATCAAGCGGTTCGTAGAAAGAACCGATGATTCCGCCCCCCGCAATAAGCAGGATAGCAGAGAAAAGCGCGAAGCAGACGGCCATAAGAATGCCGGAATTGGCCAGCTGCTTTTCTCTCAACCCCTCGCCCTCTGAAGCAAGTTTCAGTATCGCCTGCTGAATAAATCCTCCGCCCAGGAGGACTCCGAACATCTCCAGGCTTTTCGCTACGGCATATATGGCGTAGGCCTCCGGGGGAAGTGACCTTATTATGAAGATGGTAATTATACCCCAGATGGCCAGGGTTCCGCGGCTGATCAGGGCGGGAAGCCCGATTTTCAGTATTTTGTGACGAAGGTCATATAGATTACTGAAGTGAGACATCAGCCTCCATAGTTATGATCAAAGATACTCGGCCCACTTCTTCAGTAGAACACCGACATATCCTGTAACGTTGAACTGGTTTCTTACCTTAGCTGAACCCTGTCTTCCAAGTTCCTTAGCGAAATCGGCGTTCATCAGCAGTTTTTCAATGGCGTTCGCCAGTTCCTCTGAGTTCCCAGGTGGGACAAGTATACCGTCCTTCCAATTCTCAATCAGCTCCGGGATTCCTGACAGTGACGTTGAAACTGTGGGAACACCGACTGCCATCGACTCCATGAGTGAGACAGGGATTCCGTCCATATCTCCGTTCTGGGCGCATACTGAGGGAAGAACAAAAATGTCAGCTTCAGCAAGTCGATCCATTACTTCATCGGATTTAAGAAGTCCCTCGAATCGCAGAAGATCTCCCAAACCCAGCTTCTCCACCTGCTTCCTGAACCCATCGAGAAGCAGTCCGGATGTATCGGATCCGATGACACGGCAGCTGAATTGAAGGTTCCTTTCCTTGAGGATCCGGCAGGCCTCCAGAAGGACAGGTACACCCTTTTTCTCGCCCAGACCGCTGGCTGTGCAGATGATATTCGGTATTGTACCGGGACTGCCTGCCCTTTCGGGAAGTGAACTGAAATCAAGGCCCAGATATGTAACGTCGATTTTGTCTACAAGATGTTCTCCATAGCGATGTGAAATGTATTTCCTGTTGAATTCGGAAATGGTGAAGATTCGATCGGCCTCTTCAAGAAGGAACCTGATCATATCCTCTCTGGGTGGTACGAAGATATCCACAGCATGCGTTGTGAGAGTGAAGGGTTTTCGAAGAATTCTTCCCGCCCACATGGCAGCGAATGCCGAAGTTTCGGCGAAATGGGAATGAATGAACAGTGTTCTTCTGTCTATATGTCCTGCCAGTGATGCACCAAGCAGAAAGTACCTGAAAGATCGCTTCCTGATTGATAGAAACGCATTGCTGCAAAACTTTGCGGGATGCCTGAGGAAAACAGGGATGCACTCCTTCATAAACAGAAGCGCAAGTGATGGTATGGAACAGGTAATAAACTTACTCGTCAGAGTCTGTTTTATGGTAATATCATCTGCAAGCTTGTGCCGGGGAACAATATCCAGCCAGAATTTCGAAGTCGAAGTGGAACGTGGAAGGAAAATATCTATTTCAAAACCTTCCGAATTCAACTGAACGATTTCTCTGAAAACGTATGTAGGCAGAAACCCCAGACTGTAGGTGATTTTTCCTGAACTCATGCGCTGAATTCCTTAATCAGGTTTCGATAACGGGGGGTACCGGGGAGAGAGAATCATCCTGTTCACCGGATTCGAGATCTGATTGATCCTCAAGTGTATCCCGGGAAAGCATCAGATCTTTGTTTTTGAGACCTACGAATTTACCGAAGGCTGATTTTTCAAGAAGGAGAAGCCTTGCGGCTTTCTCCACAACCTCAACGGCATCACATGCCGAATCGATATCTTTTCCCAGACCGAGGATTCCATGCTTTCTCCAGATAACGCAGTCACTCTCGCGGAAAGCTCTGGCGGTTTCCTCTCCCAGTTCCCAGGTTCCCGGGGTCATGTAATCCATGAAACGGACACCTCTGCTCATCAGAAGTGAGACTTCCGGATGGGATCTGTTTACGGCATCCTCCAGCATTTCCGCCGGCAGATCACTTGAGGAGAGCGCAAGCATATGAGTGGAGTGGGTATGGACCAGAGAGGCGGTTTCCCACCCCCGGTTAGTGGCTTCCGCCAGCACCAGGAGATGTGAACTGAACTCGGTCGTTGGCTCCTTCCCTGACGCAAGCCGTATTACTTTCATTCCATCAGCCGAAACCCTTACCGGAATGATTTCAGTATCCAGTTCGAGCAGGAGCTTTCTGAACCTGCTTCCTGCGCAGGTAACAAGAAAAGTTCGACCTGCCAGTTCGGGTATCGGGGAGGGGAGGATGTCTGTGACGACATCCTCATCCCATAACGAGCTGTCGGATCCTTCAGGCAGAAGTACGGAGATATTACCCGCGTTGGCTTCCGCCCAGCCTGTTCTTGCAAGCTCGGCGGCGATACGGCCTATATCCTCTTTCGTCGACCTGATAAGATCCATTCAATTCCTCTTAGATTAGCTTTCCAAGAGCCTTCGATATGATATCCAGTCCCATCTGAATTTCTTCGTCGGTGATATTCAGCGGGGGCCTGAACCTGATGCTTCTGTCACCGCATGGAAGAATGATGGCTCCGTTTTTCAGTATTTCAGAAATCATATTGTTCCTGACCTCACTGTCTGGAAGATCAAATGCGCACATGAGGCCCTTGCCCCTGATATTGGAAATAACCTCGGGGTGTTTCTCCTTTAGATTCTGGAGACCGGCCAGAAGGGTTTCACTCCGGGAACGAACATTCTCAAGTATGTTCTCATTCACCATTACATCAAGGTATTTGCCGCATCTTACCATATCCACGAGATTGCCGCCCCAGGTGGAGTTCAGTCTGCTGGATTCATGGAACACGTTGTTCTCGATACTGTCAACACGCCTGTTGGAGGCAATACCGCAGACCTGTGATTTTTTGCCGAAACAGAAAATGTCAGGTTCTACACCTAATGACTGCCATGCCCACCATTCACCGGTGAGTCCCATACCTGTCTGGACCTCATCGAATATCAGGAGGAATTCATGCTTATCGGCCCTGTCGCGCAGCTGTTGCAGGTACTCGGGTCTGAAGTGGTTGTCGCCTCCTTCTCCCTGGATAGGCTCGATACACATGCATGCGATATCATGGCCATACTTGCTTATTGCATCGTCTATCTGTGCAAGTGATATTTTTTCAGCTTCCAAAACCGCATCAAGATTATCCTCGAGAGGGAATACAATGGCTGGCGGGTCTACTCTTGGCCAGTCGAACAGAGGGAAGTACATGTACTTCCTGGGGTCGGCGGTATTTGTAAGGGAAAGCGTATATCCTGTTCTTCCGTGAAAGGAATGTCTGAAATGGATAACTTTCTTGCCGATCTCGCCTCTTCCAGCCTTGAGATTCTGCCTGACCTTCCAGTCGAACGCTGTCTTCAGAGCATTTTCGACCGCGAGGGCACCGCCTGAAACGAAGAAGAGGTAAGGGTGGCTATCGGGGATGACCGTATCAGCGAAAGCTTCAACAAATGAGGCAAGTTCTTCCGTATAGAAATCTGAGTTGGAAGGCTTGTTAATAGCCACATCAGCAAGATGGCTTCTGAACTCATCCGTGCAGAGAGCAGGATGGTTCATTCCAAGAGGAGCCGATGCGAAAAAGCTGAAAAGATCGAGATAATCCTTATTCTCAGCCGCATCGTGTATGGTGCTCCCTCTGCTTTTTTTCAGATCCAGAACCATATTGAACCCGTCGGCCAGCATATGGTTTGCAATCGTAGACCTGACTTCTGATGCTGGTATGTGTTTCATTTACATCACCCCTTTCCAGAGATTGAAAGTACTGTTCAGCGCTACTTTTGAACACAGGTACCCGGTTTTCTGGTAACTCGGGTACACTGCATTGTGAGAGTGTCTCCAAATCTCATTTCTACAATGCTTTTTGTCAACACTTCTTGCAGGAGATATTGTACAGGCGGTATATTCATTCTGTATGTTTAAAACGTGACAATCCTGAACCGTGAATCATTCTTACAGGGGGCATCAATGGAACCTATCAGAACTCTCGAGGAAATGAAAAAGATCGCCAGAGAACTCCCATCAAAACGGGTAGCCGTTGTCCGTGCCGATGAAGTCGAAACCATGAGCGCAATAGGCACCGCAGTTAAAGATGATATGGCGGACGCAGTGCTTATTGGTCCGGAAAAGGGAATCAGGGAAGCCGCTGAGAAGGCGGGTTTCGACCTCAACGGTGTTGAGATCATCCACGCGGAGGATGACAAGACTGCATCCATCAAGGGTGTGGAAGTTATCCGTTCGGGCAACGCAGATCTTATAATGAAGGGCTTTGTAGCTTCAAGTACTTTCCTCAAAGCCATTCTGGACAGAGAAAATGGGATCAGGGGCCCTGGAGTCCTGAGCCATGTTGCCGCATTTGATGTTCCCGGATACCATAAACTTCTGATAATTACAGATGCGGCCATGAACATTGCTCCTGATTTCGATCAGAAAGTCGCAATGCTCAAAAATGCCATTATTGTGGCCAGAGCCCTTGGAATCGAACATCCCAAATCAACTTATGTATGCGCCAAGGAAGTTCCCTACGAGAAAATGCCTTGTACTATGGAAGCCGCAAAGATGAAGGAAATGGCTGATGCAGGTGAGTTCGGTGACATTATCTTTGACGCCCCGCTCGCCATGGATCTCGCTGTATCGTCCGAAGCCTGCAGGATCAAAAAGATCGACTCCCCTGTCGGAGGTGATGCAGATATCCTCGTCCTTCCTGATATAGAGGCTGCCAATATTCTTTACAAATCACTGATCTTCATTTCAGGTGGAGAGCTGGGAGCTGTTATCATGGGGGCCAATAACCCGGTAGTTCTTACATCAAGAGCCGATTCTGCTGAATCAAAGCTTTGTTCCATCGTCCTTTCAACTGTTGTTGCCAGTTATCGGGCGAGGGGTCTGGAGTGATGAACCTGGTCATTGCCAGCGATCATGCCGGCTTCCCGCTGAAGTGCGATCTTATCCCCTGGCTTTTTGAGAAACTTGGCATGACAGCTACTGATCTGGGTCCTTCATCGCCCGATTCGGTCGATTATCCTGATTTCGCCGGATATCTGTGCAAACATCTTCTGGAGGGAAACGCTGAGCGCGGCATCCTTATATGCAATTCGGGAATAGGCATGAGCATAAGTGCCAACAGGTATCAAGGAATCAGGGCTGCCCTCTGTCTATTTCCGGAAATGGCCTACTATGCAAGGCATCATAACAACGCGAATGTACTGATTCTTGCGGGCGGGTTAACCGCTCCATTTCTTGCCAGGGAGGTTGTAGAGATCTTCCTTAGTGAGAAATTCGATGGTGGTCGGCACAGTCGAAGGACCGGAAAAGTTGAATCAGTATTACAGGCTGATTCTCACTGAATCAGCGGGGGAATAAGGAAATGATTGATATTGTCTGCGGAGCAAGACCAAACTTCATGAAGGTTGATCCGATTATCAGGAACATCGATCCCGCTTTCGAGATAAGGATCATTCATACCGGGCAGCACTATGACCACATAATGTCCCAGAGTTTTTTCGATGAGCTGGAACTGCCGAGACCCGATATCAACCTTGAAGTAGGTTCAGCAAGCATAACCATACAGACCGCAACTATTATGAAACGTTACGAAGAAGTTATTCTCAGACGGATGCCCGATGCGGTGGTAGTTGTAGGGGATGTCAATTCGACATTAGCATGCTCGCTTGTCGCCGTCAGGTACGGTATACCTGTAATACATGTCGAGGCGGGCCTTCGGAGTTTTGACCGCGACATGCCGGAGGAAATCAACAGAATACTCACCGACCAGCTTGCCGGCCTGCTCCTTATTACCAGTTCCGAAGCGCGTGATAATCTGCTTGCTGAAGGGAAGAGCAGTGAGATGATCAGGCTCGTTGGAAATCCCATGATCGATACTCTGCTGAGGCTTCTACCCGCGGCGATGGCAGGCGGAGAGCAGTTGTCAGAAGAACCCTTTGCGCTTGTTACACTTCACAGACCCTCGAATGTCGATGACCCTGACAGGCTGTCCGCTGTACTGGAAGCATTGGGTGGTTTGAGTGACCTGCAAGTCTTTTTTCCCGCGCATCCGAGAACTCTCGGGCACATTTTCGACTGGGGCATCACTATCCCGGACAGGATTACGATTGGAAAACCTCTGACATACCTTAACTTCATCAGGGCGCAGGCAGAGGCTTCTGTTGTGATAACCGATTCCGGAGGTGTTCAGGAGGAAACGAGTGTACTCGGAGTGCCATGTGTTACCGTTAGAACGAGCACTGAAAGACCGATAACTCTGGAGCTTGGAACAAATGTTCTCTGTCCTGATGTATCTGGAATAGAGGAAGCAGTAACAAAGCAGATCAGAAACCGTCCCGAATTACCTCCGGAGATCCCGCTCTGGGATGGAAAAGCCGGGATAAGGATTGCTGCATCCATAGAAAATTATATTGGAGCGAAGAGATGAAACCTGTTTTAATAGCATTATGGATCTTTGTATTACTTGTGCCTGTTGTTGCCTGCGGATCCAATAATGATTCGAGCGAAAGCGGGAACACAGATTCCGATCTTTCCGTTACCGCTGCCGACGCGGGTACTCAGAAGTTCGCGGTTTCGATTCAGGGCGACGATGTGGGATACATGCAGCTGGACATTGATGATTATGGAACCGATTCGCTCCTTATTACACAGACCATCAGCTGGAACATGATCCTGATGGGCAACCGGAGAGACATCGAAATGACCATGATCGCTGTTTCGGACAGGGAGTACAATCTGGGGCACATGGAGATGCAAATGTCCGACGGTTCTGCAACTATTACAATAAGGGCCTGGAGACAGGATTCTCTTCTGATCTCGGAAATAGGCACCGCTGGAAGAGTAATTGAAAATTCAACCGTCCTGGAGGAAGATTACCTCCCGGTTCTGGCCGATCTTGCGTGCGCCTCGATGGAATGGACGGAAGGACAGGAGAGGACTTTCAAATCCTTTGACCCGGCCAGCGGCATGATACTTTCATCCGCAGCCGTATGCGAAGGATTCGAGGAAGTATCCCTTCTTGGAGATACCGTAAATGCGGCCAGGTTGAGACTATCACAGATGGGAACAAGGAACACTGTCTGGGTATTCGAGGGTCAGATCATCAGGGAATACGAAGAAGGTCTCGGTATGGATATGACCCGCGTCCCCCCGGAGCAGGGTGGCGATATTGTGGCGACCAGAGATCTCTACGAAGTGTTTGCCGTTTCCTCAACTCCAATCTCGAACCCCAGAAATACAGAATCCAGAACCTTCGTCCTTCAGGGAGATATAGACTGGAACCTGTTCCATCTGAACATTCCACCCATCCAGACAGCAATCGGCTGTACTGTAACGGTTTCAAATATCGTGCCCGGCCAGATCGCTCAATTTCCACCCTCAATACCCGAGGAACTCATAGAATACACTCTTCCCGAGTCTATGATACAAAGTGATGATTCGGTAATTGTTTCGATGGCCCAGAGCCTGACTGACGGTTCAGCCGATTCGTGGGAAGCAGCAAGGCGAATTGCTTCATTCGTTGACACAAGTGTTGAGAACAGCCCTACGGTTTCCCTGCCTTCAGCAGTGGATGTGATGGAAAACCTGAGGGGAGACTGTAACGAGCATACAATACTAACTGTGGCTCTTGCTCGCGCAGCGGGCCTGCCAGCCAGGATCTGTGCCGGTATTGTATATCTGAACGGTTCGTTCGGATACCATGCCTGGCCGATGATCTGGACAGGGGAATGGGTAGCGATGGATCCGACATTCAGCCAGTACATTGCAGATGGAACCCATATTATTCTGGCTACGGGAGATCTCGAATCGCAATACGTGGTCAACTCTGCTATCGGCAGGTTAAGCATTATCGAGCTGAAAAAGGACTGATGGTTTCCAAGGCTGAAACCCATGCAATGAAAATGGCTCTGAAACTGGCGAAGAGCGGCAGGGGCATGACCTTTCCCAATCCTATGGTTGGCGCAGTCATCCTTGACCGTGATGGCAACCATGTGGGAGATGGCTTCCACAGAAAATGCGGAGCGCCCCATGCTGAAGTGATCGCTTTAGCATCTGCAGGTGACGCTGCATCGGGCGGCACCATGATTGTAACCCTGGAGCCATGCTGTCATCATGGCCGTACCGGACCCTGCACCGATGAGATCATCAGGGCGGGGATCTCAAGGTTAGTTATTTCCATGACCGATCCCGACCCCAGGATGAGCGGTGAGGGAATTGAGCAGCTCGAATCAGCTGGAATAGTGGTAGAAACCGGTCTTCTCTCGGAAAAAGCTCGCGAGCTCAACAGGGTGTACCTTCACTACCTTGAAACAGCAAGGAGCTGGGTCACTCTAAAGATAGCGCTTAGTCTTGACGGCAGAACAGCTGCGGCCGATGGAAGCAGCAAGTGGATATCGTGTGACAGATCCCGCAGGCATGTTCAGAAGATGCGGGCTTCCGCCGGGGCTGTACTGACAGGAGCGGGAACGGTACGAGCGGACGATCCGGAACTGACCGTCCGTCTTCCTGATATCCTGCCCCGAAGACAGCCTGTACGCATAGTTGTTTCAGCCACTGGTGATTTCGGAGAATCACGGAAGATCTTCAGGAGTCAGGGAAGAGTTATTATCGCTGTCCCGGAAGGTGTGGTGACCAACCTGACTGAATACAAAGATATGCCCGGAGTTGAAGTGTGGGAATTTCCCGCTGATTCACGAATCCGGGGAATCGATCTTACCTTGCTGTTTGAAAGGACAGCCCTGGAAGGTATCGGTTCCGTTCTCTGCGAAGCGGGAAGTGATCTATCTACACGGTTACTGAAGGATGAACTGGTTGATTCTGTCAGTATTTTCACTGCACCGGTGATACTTGGAGGTGGGGGAAGACCCGCTTTTGAATTACTTGGAATAAACAGTATTGGGAACGCGATAAGGTTGGAAAATGTTTCATCCCGTCGCTCCGGATCCGATTTCCTTACGGAGGGTCGCATTGTTTACCGGACTGATTGAGGACAGGGGAAAAGTGAAGTCGCGGTCAGGCGGCAGCCTTACCGTTGAAACAAAGCTTTCCGAATCAGCATCCCCCGGAGACAGCATCGCTGTTGATGGCTCCTGCCTGACGGTGAACGGCATAGGTAACCGGAGCATCTCGTTTCACTGCTCTTCGGAAACCGTTTCAAGAACTATCATCTCCGGATACTATCCGGGCACTGAAGTGAATCTGGAACGGCCTCTCAGATTTTCGGACGGACTGCATGGCCATATTGTTACCGGCCATGTGGACTCCACTGCGGAGGTTCTCAAAGTAAAGAGGAGTAAAGAGGATATGACTGTGTGGATATCCTGTTCCGGAAAGAACTTCCAGCTGCTGGTGGAGAAGGGATCAATAGCGGTCAACGGAATAAGCCTTACCGTTGCCTCACTGGCACCGGACAGATTCTCAGTTGTTCTCATTCCGGAAACTCTTGAAAGAACAACTGCGGGGAACTGGAAACCGGGTTCACATGTGAACCTTGAATACGATATTATTGGTAAGTACGTTTTGAAGCAGACTAATGCAGTTATTGGAAACAGACGGTTGAGGGATTACCTTGAGCAGTAGCAGAATATCCGGAGCAGAAGAAGCTATAGATGCCATCCGCAGCGGGAAAATGGTTGTTGTGGTGGACGATGAGAACAGAGAGAACGAGGGAGACCTGATAATTGCAGCCGAAAAATGCAATGCTGAGGCTGTGAATTTCATGGCTACCGAAGGAAGAGGTCTTATATGCCTTTCTATGGAGGAGGAGACCCTCGATAAGCTGGACATTCATGAGATGGTTCCCAGAAACACTTCCCTCCATGAAACAGCATTCAGGGTAAGCATCGATGCGATTGAAGGAGTGTCCACAGGTATATCCGCCCATGACAGGGCAAGAACGATTGCAGTTACGATTGATCCCTTTTCACAGGCTTCCGACCTTGCCAGACCCGGCCATATCTTCCCGCTGGCTGCCAGACCCGGGGGAGTTCTTTCAAGAACCGGTCACACGGAAGCGGCGGTTGACCTCGCCAGACTGGCAGGACTTAAACCTGCGGGTGTTATCTGCGAGATTATGAGCCGGGACGGTTCCATGGCAAGGCTTCCTCAGCTCATTGAATTTGCCGCGAAACACGGCCTTGTCCTTACATCGGTCGAGGAACTGGTTCGATACCGCAGGAAAACAGAAAAGCTGGTCAGAGAGATAGCCAGATCAACACTGCCCACAGATTATGGTTCGTTTGATCTTCATGTATTCGACAGTATAGCCGAGGATGAAGTGCATGTAGCACTGGTGAAGGGTGATGTAAGCGGCAGGGATAACGTACTTGTTAGGGTACATTCACAATGCCTTACAGGAGACGTCTTCGCCTCCCGCAGATGTGATTGCGGAAGCCAGCTCCACGCGGCGATGAAGAAAGTTGATCTCGAGGGGCTGGGAGTAATTCTGTATATGGCGCAGGAAGGGCGCGGAATAGGCCTTGCAAACAAGATAAAAGCTTATCACCTGCAGGATCATGGGCTGGATACAGTCGAGGCCAACGAAGAACTGGGTTTCCCCGCGGACCTCAGAGATTACGGAACCGGCGCACAGATCCTGGCTGAACTGGGTCTCACGTCGATAAAGTTAATGACAAACAACCCCAAGAAGATCGTAGGGCTGAAGGGCTACGGCCTGGAGATAACGGAGAGAGTCAGAATAGAGATTCCCCCTACCGAGGAGAATCTCGATTACCTCAGAACGAAAAAGACAAAGCTCGGACATATGCTGGAGGGAGTAGATAATGACCTGGATTCATGAGGGCCAGCTTGACGGCACCGGGATCAAACCTGCTGTTGTCGTATCAAGGTTCAACAATTTCATTACTAAAAAGCTTCTTGACGGGGCTCTTGACTGCCTGGAAAGACACGGTGTAAATACCGATGATATCAACGTTTTCTGGGTTCCGGGAGCATGGGAGATTGCCCCCGTTGCAGTAAGAATCGCCGATACCGGGTTATTCGACTGTGTTATATGCCTCGGTGCCGTAATACGCGGAGAGACCCCCCATTTCGAATACGTATCCGCTGAAAGTGCAAAGGGTGTATCCCAGGCAGCCATGCTTGCAGATGTTCCTGTTATTTACGGAATCATTACCGCTGATACAGTTGACCAGGCTGTTGACAGGGCAGGGACCAAATCCGGCAACAAGGGGTTCGATGCAGCAATGACAGCTATAGAGATGACAGCGCTTTACGAGTTTGTAGAGGATATGGAGGAGCCCATAGACTCCCCGAATGCTGAAAAGGAGTCGACACAGGAGTAATGGGTATAAGAAGCAGAGGACGCAAAGCCCTTCTTCAGGCCAGGTATGCCATGGAAGTAAACAGTGGATCTCTTTCGGCGAACCTGGAGGATATCAGACTGCTTCTGGCAGATCCTGACCTGGGACTGGGCGTTCCAATGGATTCGGAGGATTGGAACTGGGTATCCGATCTTGCAAGGGCGGTGCATTACAACAAAACGGAAATTGACGCGAAGATCGAAGATGCACTGAAGAACTGGACGCTGGACAGGCTCAGCCTTGTAACACGACTGATACTTGAGCAGGCAGTAGGGGAAATGTACTATTCCGATCCACCGACTTCGCCTCCCATTGTTATTGACGAATCGATCAACCTGGCAAAGGCCTTCGATACGGATGAAACCGCAGGTTTTGTGAACGGAGTTCTGGATACTATCGTTAAAACCTGCAATGCAGGTGCTTCTCCCCCCGGTGGATAACACATGTTAATCAGACTCATTTCTGATATTCACAGTAATTTTCAGGCTCTTGAGGCGGTTCTGACCGATCCTCCGGGGAAAGAGGCGGATAGAACATTCTGCCTTGGTGATATCGTTGGTTACGGGGCAGACCCTTCCCTCTGCATCGAGAGGGTACGAAGAGAATGCGATCTTGTGGTTGCCGGTAACCATGATGCTGGAGCGGCAAAGAGGGTATCCCTCGACAGGTTCAACTGGGAGGGAGTCACAGCGATAAGGTGGACCAGATCGGTCCTGTCGAAGGATGAAATGGACTGGATTTCCCTGCTCCCTTATCACTCTGAACACAAGAATTTTTTTCTCTGCCACAGCTATCCTGCAGATCCTGAAAGCTGGACATACCTGCTTCGCCGGAATCATGCCCTTGAATCCATAAGCGTAAGGCAGGGGTTTATCTCGCTGATAGGTCATACTCACTTGCCAGGCTGCTGGACGGAGGACGGCAATTACATCGAGTCTTCAAAGGGAGATTTTTCAAACGTAAGAATTGTCAATGTAGGCAGCGTTGGACAGCCCAGAGACAGAGATCCCAGGGCAGCTTACGTTCTTATCGATACCGAAGCCCGGACCTGGGAACACTTCAGGGTGGAATACAGCATCGATGACACCGCCGCAAGAATAAAGGACGCAGGGCTGCCCTCCGTTCTATGGGAGCGGCTTTACAGAGGACACTGATTGAATTCTGCCTCATCGTGTCCTTCTTATCTGAGAATCACAAGACTTTCGGTGAATTCCGGACAGTCTCCCCATACGCGGACGGTATAAAGACCTGATGGCAGCCCATCGATTCCCACTGTTCTGCTTGTTCCTCCTGTCTGAACAGGGATCTGACCTGTTGAAAAAACCATTCTTCCCGTGATGTCGAAGATTTCAATTTCTATACTGCCGTTCCCCGTGGGACTTATTAACAGGTTCACTACGCTCATGCCAGGATTCGGGTAAAGAGAAACAAATGGTATACCGGTATCGTTTCCGGAGCTGATCCCGGTCCAGTCAACTAATACCGAATCGATGTTGGAAAGCCCCGTTTCCACCTGGTTTGAATCAAGGGCACTCACAGCAAAGTAATTCCAGCCGAGGGGAAGTTCCCAGATACTCACCTGGCGTTCAGCGGTAAGGAACAGAGGATCCAGCTGGGATGAAGAGGTGCCCTGCCATATTCTGTAAAGATCGAACTGATCGCTGCCAAAAACGTTATAAGTGAGTACAGCGGCGCTGTTGACGGTGTCGACTTCTGCTATAAGATAGGGAACGAGAGCCTGACCCTCCCAGTCGAACTTGTACGTCCTGTAGCTCTCGAAAACAGGATCCTGGAATCGCATTGAATGTTCCTCTGTTCCATCCGGATTAACTTCCGTAACATCGGAGAAGGTCGTGATGCCCTGTATATCTCCCCAGCCGACAACGTAATTCCCCCCGGGTAATCGCTGCATAGACCCCAGATGGGTTCCGTAAAGACCAGTTTCCTGGTAACTCCAGACGAGGGTGGCCGTCATCGTGTTTGTATCCAGCAGGTATTCCAGACCTCTTGAGACCTGTGGACTATGGAACCTGCCGTTGTCAAAGACAGTATACAGACCGGATTCATAGGAGTTAAAATCATGCTGCGCGCTGAAGCCCCCAAGAGGATCACCTACCATTGTGAACCAGCTTGTATCCGCGTCCAGGCCTCCGAACCTCCAGATTATATCTCCCGTAGTCTGGTCGATCTTAGTGCATTCACCCAATGCCAGGCAGGAAAGCAGAATGTTGCCGTCCAGGTCTTCTGCAATGGAATTGCAATGTACATAATCCACCACCGCAGCTGTCAGGTCAACAAAGTGGGCAGCGTCAGTTATTTCGAAATGATCAAAACTGCTCCATTGAAAAATTGGCACATGATTCTCATCCTGCTCCTGTACCAGAAGCCCCAGGACCAGTGCGTTCGGATTTCCGCCCGGGACGACCAGGGACATGTCGATGTACCGCGCGTCAACACCTATCAGCAATGTATTCCCATTCTCCCGCATGCTTATGTCATGAATGTCCGTGGGGTATCCAATTACCCTGAATGAATCCTGCAACGTATATGTATCATCCATGACAAGCCAGGTTATCGTATTACCTGCCAATCTGGTACCCAGGGTCAGAAGATTCCCTGGCTGTACTTCCACGCAGAATATCCCCTTGTTCCAATGCCAGTAGAACAGAGGCTCGCCATCATTATCCGCGATTATGAGATAGGAGCTGGTGGTAACGTCCACTGCAGTTAGAGTTCCAAAGAAGAAATTGCCGAAAGCGGGCTGTCCCGAAACATTCAGAACCAGCTCAGGAAAGTCCTGGGGAACAGATACGCCGTAGGTGATATCTTCAGAAATGCTTCGTCTGATTCCTTCGGTCCCATGATTGCCGCCGGTGAATAGATTCTCTTCCTGGCAGGAGAAGGGTATTTCCGGAGGATTCTCCGGACGCACAGTAAAAGACCATTCGGTGGAGCTGGATGACCATTGAAGGGTAACGTCAACTCTTTCGCCCGGTGCAAAATCCCGCGAAGGTGTAAGTACCAGTCTTTTCCCGTCTGAAGAGATATAACAATGGCAGTCAAGCTCTCCTGAGATACTTCCGTTTACCCGAACATCCAGTATTTCAGGAACGGGTCCATCAAATCCGATTATCAGCCTGCTTTCAGCACTTTGCCAGTCGGATCCGTCCAGAGGGGATATGTAGGTAATTCCGTTACCGGTCACCATGGATGAGATTGTAACCAGAGAGGTAAAGATCATGCACAGTATAACATTCATATCCACAACCAATCGTCATGGGTGCAGGAATACGGTTTTTTCGAGCATCCTACTCAAATTGACAATACCGCCTCTAATCATATTTTGTCAATGTTATGCGCGGCTGATGAGTACTCAGAACAGGTGCCCACCCGAATTTCCGCTTTCTTGTTTGACATTGTTTTTACGTAACTCTCAAACTGTGTATAGTACTGCAGATGACAGATTACCATAGCCAGCAGTAGGAGCCGGGAATAGATGAAGATAGACATTCGAAGATGCACTAGGTGTATCCTGCCGGAGAGCTATCCAGATATTGATTTTGACAGCAAAGGTGTATGCCGGATGTGCCGTGAGTTCGATCACAGGTACCAGAACATCGACTGGGCTTTTCTGTAGAAGAAGCTGATCCGTATGCTGGGCCGATACAGTGGTAAAGGAAGAAGCAAGTACGACTGTCTTGTTCCCTTCAGCGGTGGAAAAGATTCAACTTACACTCTCTGGCTCCTGAAGAATAAATATGGGATGAATCCGCTTGCGTTCAATGTGGACAACGGATTCGCTGAGGAAGGTGCTCAGCAGTTCATCAGAGAATGCACCGGAAAACTGGGTGTTGATCTGTATACCTACAGCCCTTCAAAGGAGTTCATTAAAAGAGTCTACTCACATGCAATGCACAGAACAGGTGAGTTCTGTACCGCCTGCGTTGTGCTTATTCCCACGGCAATTTTCAGGGCTGCCGACATTCATGGAATAAGACTTATCGCCGGAGGTTTCTGTGAAGCAACTGAGGCTCCACCTCCTGAATATGCCAACATGGTCAGGGCAGGATTTCTCAGTCGGCGAGAAGCTATGGATTTGCTGGAGGAGCGGGAAGCCGGCCACCCTCCGGAAGGCTTCTTTGATTTTATGGACTCAATCGGCTGCAAGCACTCCATCCTTGAAGAAACTGAAGGCAGGAGTACCTTTGATTTTCCCGCGAGGAGGAATAGGATCAGAAAAACTGCCATCAGAATACGGGAAATGCTGCCGTGATCAAATTACTTCTGAAATCAGATTTCTCCGGTCTCAAAGGCGGTTTTTAGTTGACGGGCGATTAAGACAGCATCAGGGCAATAGTTTTCCAGATAGTCAATCTCACTGTTGAGTACCCGGGCTATTATCCATCGCGCCTCTTCTTCCCCATGTGTTTCTGCAAGTTCAGTATACTGATTGTGCAGCTGGAGAAGGGCAGCGGTAGCGATGAAATCAGTGTTTGCCCCCCGCGAAGTCATGGCCAGACTGTTCAGAATAAAATAAGCCGCTATCTGAAATTCAGGTGATTCTGCACCGGATACCTGGAGCAGCCGCGCAGTCTCACCCTCAGGTGCGAGCTGGCCGGTTGCAGATACAAACGCTGTGGAGGCAAGGGGCCCGCCGTTGCGCAACCAGAAATTCATCACGTTCGGGGAAGGCTGGTTCGCATAACAATTGCCGAAACAGTTCATAACCTTCATACCGTAGAGATCAATATCGCAAGTGAACTTGAAGTATTCCTGAAGCCTTGGAACATGCTCCGGGCCGCCTTCAGCAGCTGAGATACTGGCTGCTGCAAGAAAGATCTCTCCCGCTCCGGGGTAATGAGCGACCAGTGGTGAACATGGTTCGGCGAGGACAATGGCGTACTCGTAAGCCATTTCCTCAAATTCGGTGTTCCCGTTCCGCGCCGCCATCAGAGATAGTACCGCCCTGTGATATGCGGCATACGCTTCCCCGGATGAGAGCACTTCCAGACAATTCTGCTCAAGTCCGTCGAAATCACCTCTACTGTACCTTTCAAGGAGCTGATATCCTTCCACTGCCAGTTCCAGTTCGTTCTCTATGGAGCTCATTATACTGTTTCTCAGAGGATCACCGCACGGAGTCAGTATTGAATCCGTTGCATGTCTCATACAGTCCACCATGTCGGGAGCATGATTGGCAGCCAGAGCAAATGTGGTGAGAATGCTGGATTCCATGCGGCCAATGCGCATAGGTACATTTTCAGCATCTGAATCGCACTGATGAAGCTCAACAAGAACTTCGGAAAAGACGATGTTCATGAATTCAAATGACTTCCCCGGTGATACAAGAGGAGTGATGCTGTATCCGGCATCCAGACAGAAATCCTCCATGTCGTGCCGGTGTCTGTACAGATATATCACGTCGTCCATTGCACTGTCGAACATACCCAGGCTGATGAAGGCGTTAACTCTATTCACACGCATCCATGCAAAATCTTCAGCTCTGACTGAGAGGGAATCGTAAGCTGCAAGCTGTTTTTCCACCAGGTCAGCCACAATCTGACGATCTTCTGCAGCTGCAGCTTCCTGTCCATAAGTATTCCCGAGGGTATACCAGCTGCCCAGTTCCCAGGAATTGAATCGGAGGGATTCCAGGCAGAATTCCCGGGCAGTTTCTGCGGATTCACCATTTGCCAGAGCTGTCATGGCGGAATCCAGGTAAATGGATGAACGTGTCATTCTGTACGCTTTGTAAACTCCCGGCAGGAGAAGCAGGAGTCCTGCAGCCAGGGGCAGAATAGCTGTCCAGCGGGGAAGCTTTTTCGAACCGCCATGCTGCCCCTCTGGGAGCATGGACATGAGGATCGTAAGAAAGTAGACCGAGGTGGTCCATCTGAGGGCCACCGATGTAAATCCTTCCAGCAGAAGTACGGAGACGCCTGTTATCACGCCCCATTCGGTAAGAGAGACTTTTCTGCTTTTCAGGGCTCTGGTAAGCAGGAGAGTGATCAATACAGACCAGAGCAGAAATCCGATCAGTCCATTTTCTGCAAGTATTTCAAGAGGCTCACTGTGAGCGTGGGCGGTGTTGACTGAAACTCCTCGGAGTGCGAAGTCAGAAGGCCTGAACCGGGGGAACAGAAGCTGGAATGAGCCGTTACCCCAGCCGAAGACAGGCTTCCCAAAGAACATGTCGGACGAGCCTTCCCAGATAACCTGCCTGACTCCGGCTGTGTCACCGAAGGCGGGTGCTGGAAGTTCCTGCAGGAACACCATTACCAGCACAACTGCGAAGAAAAGAATCAGAATCAGCTTCAGGAGCTCTGGTTTCCAACGGATGAAAAGCACTGCGGCAGTTGCCCCGACGAGTGCAAGAATGTTGCTTCGTGTTCCGCTCATTATAAGTGCTGACGTGCATAAGAGAAGGAACAGAACAAGCAGTGATACTCTTTTCCAGCCTTTTCCCAGCAGGAATGCAAAGCCCACAGGAAGAAGCCCGGCGGCAAAACTCCCCAGAAGATTCGCATTGCCGAAGACACCTGCCAGCCTGCGCCCGGATGCAGGCATGAGGATCGATACAAGGATGGCGAGGCTTCCTCCTGCAATGAGGGGGATCAGAATTTTCTCTCTGCTTATACGGAAGACTCGGAGAGAGATGAATATTCCGATTGCTGAGGAAACGAGTAAAATCCGTGTTATACCTGAATTAGAGGGAGCGTATTGATGAAGAAGGGTCATTGCAGGAATAAGCAAAAGCAGTGTAATGGGGAGGCTGCCTGGAAGAGCAGTATCCTTTATCATTTTAAGACCAAGAAGAACAAGAAGCAGCCCTGCGGACAGTGTGAACACAAGAAGTTTGATCAGTGTGGAATTATGACTGTCCGGGATGACTGCCAGAGGAACTGCAATGGCCATCAACCAGATGACGGCCATCGGCAGTTTTTCAGTAATACTTCTGCTCTGTATCAGGGTATCCTGATCAGGGGCTTCATCTCCGTAATACCTCCGGCATTCAGTCTCAGATAGTAAATACCAGGAGGAAGAACGGTACCGTTAACATTGAAACTATGATCTCCTCCGGAAAGGTTCCCTGTATATAGAGTCTGAACTTTGCGTCCGGCCAGGTCGTACATATCCAGAGCAACATGACATTCCGCAGGTAGAGTGAAGGAGACAGTTGAATATGTGGTGAAGGGGTTCGGACTGCTGAAAATCATATTTCCGGGAGTTGTGGGAATCGAATGGTCGGGCTCCGTAATACCTGTGGTATTGTCTGCGAAACTGAGTATTCTGCCTGCCCAGCCGCATCCCCAGCCGTTATTCACATCGATGAACGAGAAATGTTGAACGAATGGGCCCAGGGGATCCGTCAAGCTGTATATGGTTTCTCCACCATCGGTAGTTACATCGATACCATTCCCGGCGAAATAACCGTGAAGACCGTCATCAGCAAACCATACATCGCTGTAATCATTACCTGTTTCAGATATTATCTCCCAGGTGTTGCCAGTATCGAAAGTGCGACACACCCTGCCGTTCCACCCCGTTGCCCATACGGTATCGGAATTCAAGGGGAAGAGCGCATAAAAGGTGTTAGGCATCGGACTGGGCTGCTCCGACCAGGAATCGCTGGCGAAGTCGAAACATACTATCTTCCCGTTGTGACCCACAATCCAGCCCCGGTCATCATCCCCGAAACGTACCCGCGTAAAGTTATAGGAAAAACCGGTCTTCTCCGTCCAGCTGTCTCCTCCGTCAGTTGTGCAGAGTATCTGACCACCATTACCTGCAGCTACACCACAATCCGTGCTGGCGAAATCAAGAGAATTCATACCTTCAATAGATTCACTCGAGGGTGTTATATCCTGCCAGCTGAAACCTCCGTCGGTGGTTCTGAATATCACGCCCGTTGAATCCCAACCACATACATATCCAATCGAGTTATCAGGGAAGCAGATATCCTTGAAGTTGTAATTATTACCAAGGCTCTGATTTGTCCAGCTTCCTCCACCATCAGAGGAGTTCATTATCACCCCATCATCTCCACAGGCCCATATAATGTACTCATTGCAGTGAAAAATACTGTTTAGAGTACTGAGAGTTATATGGGATGAAAGCTGTTCCCATTCCCCTGAGACACTTCTGCCGAAAATGAGACCGAAATAGGTTCCAGTAAAGGTTTTCAAGGCTCCTGTAACGGAAACGGAGGTATGGAAAACATTATAGAGACACGGAAATTCCAGGGGAGTGTATTCGTATTGCCAGTCAGTTCCACCATTCTCGGTTATGACAATGCCAAGTTCAGCTGCTGCAGCTCCAAAGCTGCTTCCGGAAAAATCCACTTCACGGAAATGATCGTTGTTAAGGTAGAATTGCTCCTGCCAGGAAGATCCTCCATCGGCTGTTCCTATTATGCGATCCTTACCGGCTGTCCAGCCGGTAAGGTAATCGCTGAAATGGACGGTCTTAAAATCTGTGGTAAAACCCGTGCTAACTTCAATCCAGAAGGCTCCGCCTGTCTCTGTGTACAGCATCGAACCATAGTCATCTGTGGTCCAGCCGACGGAAGAATCGATAAATGACACATCCCAGATTTGAGCACCGGTACCGCTCCCCTGAGGATACCACGAAGCGCCACCATCAGGAGTTCTCATTATTGTTCCACCGTCTCCTGTGACAGTACCGTAGTTTTCATTCGAAAATTCAATTGAATGGAGAATGTATGTGGTGGGGAACGACTCCATCCATGTCTCACCGCCGTTTAGAGTCCTGATTATCAGCCCGTCTTCTCCACATGCCCAGCCTAGATCTTCATTGAGAAAGAAAACGCAATTGAGAGATCCCCCAGCCATATAACAGAGTTCCCATCCAGAGCCGCCATCCTCGGTTCTGAAAACTTCACCAAGATCGGTGGATATCCATCCCCTATTATCATCAATGAAATGAATACTACTTATTGTAGCTCCTGTTGGGGTTGGATGCTGCCAGAGCCAGGATGATTCCGCCATGGCAGGAACCGAACAAAAAAGCGCTGCAGAAAACAGCGCAGCACATCTGGCTGAATATTTAATAAACACAGAAATCTCCATTTCGTAAATCCCAATACGGTAAAAACCGTAAAATTAAGATAATTAGATTAATAACGGAGTGCAATGATGGTGAATGTACTACGGACATGTATATTTTGTTGTAACTCGAGGAAGGAACAAGGATTAATGAAAATTGCTCTCGTATACCCGCGGTGGAACTGGATCGAGTACAATGGCCTGGCAGAACCACTCGGGCTTCTGCAGCTGGTTAGTGCTCTGCGTAGCGGGGGACACGATGTTACCTTCCTTGATTACTCCTTCTGTCGATCTCTTGATGAACTGGATGAAATGGTAAAGGGTGCCGGGATGATCGGGGTTGCCGTCTCTTCAGCAGCAACACTCGGAAGCGCTGCCACAGTCACTGCTCATCTCCATACAGTCAATCCTGATGCTGTGTTCCTGGCAGGTGGTGCTTACCCCAGTATTTTTCCCGAGCACACCTTGAACGAAATCCCTGTGGATTATGTGCTGGTGGGTGAGGCGGAGGAATCAATCCTTGAACTGGCAGACTCTTTGGAAACCGGAGCCGACACCTCTTCCATCCTGAACCTGGTTTTCAGAGATAGAAGCGGTGATGTTGTTGCGAATTCACGAAGACCGGTTCCATCAAACCTGGATGAACTCTCTTTTCCGGCAAGGGATGTTGTTGACTACGATGCATATCTGCAGAACGGCATGTACGAGTTCGGAGTTATCACATCACGCGGATGTCCCTTCAATTGCCTTTACTGTAAACCCAGTACCGACAGGATATTCGGAGGAGGAATACGCTTCAGGAGTCCACAAAACGTTGTTGAAGAGCTGACAGAACTTGCTCGACTTCGCGGAACGAACAGTCTTCCCGTGTTCTTTAAAGACGATACAATCACACTTCATCCGACAGAGTGGTTTGAGGAGTTCCGGGACAGATTGAGCAGTAACGATTTGAAACTGAAGTGGCATTGTGCCACCAGAGTGGATACCGTTTCGCGGAGTAAGCTGAAGGTCATGGCATGCAGCGGGTGCCATTGCATTTCTTACGGAGTTGAAAGTGGAAGTCAGAGGATTCTGGACTTCTACAGAAAAGGTACTACTCCTGCACAGGCGGCGCTGGCTTTCCAGTGGAGCCGCGAGTTCGGCATTGAAGCAACGGCGATGCTGATGATAGGATGCCCCATGGAGAAAGAGGAAGATCTTGAAGCCACTTATTCTCTTCTGAGGAAATTGAAGCCGGATGATATAGTGGTTTACTTTTCCACAGCGATTCCAGGTAGAGATATTCATGATTGGGCCGAGAAGAAGGGTTACCTTATAAATGACGCAAACCCGGAACTCTTCGACCCGGCAAGAAATAGAGCTTTGGAGGTAATGAATATGCGTCTGCCTTATCTTCAGATTGAAGATGTTGTTCATTGGAAGCACAGGATCGAGAGATACAGAAGCTGGAGAAAAGTCACAAGCATAGATAATATTCGCAAATGGTTAACGGACCTTGTACATGACCCGGCTACCGGAGCCAGGAATGCGAGGCTGGTCCTGAAGGGATTCAGCGGCAGCAGAGACAGGCCGAATGAGTGATAGAGCCCTAATTGCAGCCATAAACTGGAACGGCAGAGATTTCATAACCGGGATGATTGACTCCCTTCTTCCGCAGATGAAAGAAACAGGCACCCGGCTGCTGGTCTTTGACAACGGGTCTTCCGATGGTTCTGCAGATCTTGTCGAGGATAAATACAGCGGCACTGGAATGGTCAGCGTTTTCCGAAATGCTGAAAATATCGGTTTCGGCAGAGCCGCCAACAGAATCATTGAAGATGCAGAATGTGCTGCGGTTGTTCTTGTAAACACAGATACTATTCTGCGACCCGTCTGCCTTGAGAATCTTCTGGTATCGCTGGAATCACGGTCTGATGTGGCTTTCGCCGGTCCGAGGCTGCTCTGGCCAGATGGGTGTCTGCAGTCTTCAATGCGTGATTTCCCCTTTCCCGGTAGACTTCTTCTTGAACACATTCCGGTGCTCCGGAGAAGTACAGCGAAATACTCTGCTCACGATAAAGGCAGATACGCAGACTGGCTTGTAGGTGCAATGATGGCGATAAGGGTTAAGGCTTTCAATGAAGTCGGTGGATTCGCCGAAGAATTCCTCTTCTTCCACGAAGAAACAGATCTGCTGTACCGTCTTGCAAAGACCGGATGGAAGGTCTGGTTCGAACCATCCGCAGAGGTATTCCATCTTGAGGGGGCTTCTTCTAGAATGAAGTATGGGAATCGTATTTATCTTCGTCATATACCGGGAAAGCTACTGTTTCTTAGAAGACACGGAACGCGTCTTGATATCTTTCTGTTCAAAATTATGATGACACTCCTTCAAGCCGGGCGTATGATCACAGGCAGGCTTTTCGGGAAACTCGCTGTGTCCGATGTCCGTTACACTGCATGCTATTGCCGGGAGGCAATTCGAATACTCTGGAGCAGCAGACAAGAGGTATCTTCATGATTCGCGTATTCAAACCTTCCTATGACAACCTTGAGCTTGAAGCTGTAGCTGAGATTCTGAAGTCGGGCTGGGTGGGTCTTGGCCCGAAAACTGCTGAATTTGAACGGGCTTTCGCCTCATTCTGCAATGTGGATCACTGCATCGGTCTGAACTCTGGAACTGCCGCTATCAGCATGGCTCTCAGACTGCTCGATATCGGAGCCGGTGACGAAGTTATCATACCAACGATGACTTTTGTTTCCGGTGCACACTGCGTGATCAACCGTGGAGCCACTCCGGTTTTCGTGGATATTGACAGAGATACTCTGAATCTTGATCTGAATGATGTGAGAAACAAGATATCCTCAAGAACCCGGGCAATAATGCCTGTTCACTTCGGCGGCCGGCCGGTCAGGATGGATGAGCTTAAGGCTATCGCAGAAGACATCCCGATTATCGAGGATTGTGCGCATGCCGCCGGATCAAAGTACAGGGGACAGTCGGTGGGAAGTATCGGTGCAATCGGCTGCTTCAGCTTTCATGCGGTAAAGAACCTTGCCATGGGTGAAGGCGGCGCCATTGTCCTGAATGACGGAGAAATGGCGAAGCGGGCAAAAAAATTACGCTGGCTGGGCATCAACAGGGAAACCTGGGATCGAACCAACCTGGACAGATCCTACTGGTGGGAGTACTCAATTGATGAGATAGGTGTGAAGTCGCATATGGACGACATTCATGCGGCCATCGGTCTTGTACAGCTCCGGAAACTTGAGGAAGCAAATCAGCGAAGACGGGAGATAACACTCATCTACCGAAATGGACTTGGATCGATTGAACAGTTAGAGATGCCCCTGGAGGAAACCGATGATTTTGTGTCATCCTGGCATATTTTTGAGATAAAGGCTCAGCGGAGAGATGAACTTAATCTATTCCTCGACAGGAACGGGATCAGTACAGGTGTTCATTACAAACCCCTGCACCTCTACACATGTTACGGTTCTCAACCGGCTTTGCCGGTGGCAGAGGATGTGTTCAGAAGCATTCTGACACTTCCTCTTTACCCTGATCTCACAGATGAAGAAGTTGTGTATGTGATTAATACAATCCGAAAGTTCTACAATGACAGATAATAGTATTGAATACCCGAAAATTGTCTGCATGTGCGGCAGGGAAATAGGATATCGGATAGCTGAATTCCTTCTGAGCCGGACTGAGGAAGTAAGATTTGTAGTAAACGAACATGAAACAACGGGAGAGTGGTTCAGAACACCCCGGGAACTGGATATCATCGAAATAACTGAAGGTGAGATCGCAGATTACAGCCCGGATCTGATAGTTGTGGCTTTTTATGACAGAATTCTCCCCGAAAGCATTTTTTCCATCCCTGCTCTCGGCTCCTGGAACCTGCATCTTGGCGACACAGAGAAGTACAGGGGAGCCTATCCGAACATCCGGGCACTACGCAACGGAGATACGACCTACGCCGTTACATTGCACAGAATCGATGCGGGAATTGATTCAGGTGACTTGCTGGCCAGGAATTCTTTCCCGATCTCACCGGCAATGACCGGCAAAGAGCTGTATTACATGATGATCGACCAGGGAATGAAACTGTTTCTGGAGTGTTACAGGGATCTGCTCCGCGGTGAAGCGCTGCTGCAAACCCGCACCCAGAATGACACCGAAGCGGTCACCCGGTACAGAAGAGAACTCTCCCATGAAGTACACCCGTCAATGGAATTCATCAACTCCGTACGGGCATTAACTTTCCCTCCCTTTCCTCCGCCCTATTTCATAGTGGGAGATCGGCGTTTCATTGTGGTGGAAGACCAGCCTGAAGAGTAGTGAGGCTGGACGTCACTTGCGATACTTACCTGGAGTATCCTTCATTACACTTATCACCCTGTCCGCAGTAGCATCCCAGTTGAAGCCGGCTGCCCATTCAAGGCCGTTCTTTCCAAGGCCGGACCGGAGAACAGGATCCGTAGCCAGCCTGTCCATTTGAGATGCGAGATCCTCCACATTACCATGAGGAACCAGAATGCCTGTTCTGCCGTCCTGTACCGAATCCCGCAGGCCGTCGCTGTTGCTGGCGATAACAGGTGTTCCGCAGGCGTTTGCTTCGATTACCGTCAGGCCCCACCCCTCCTTCTCCGATGCGAATACCGCTGCCCAGGCTTTTCGGAGCCAGTAAAGCTTGCGTTCCTGGGGAACGAAACCTTCGAAAGTGACGACCCGGTCAAGACCAAGGCGCAAGGCGGTCTTTTTCAGCTCTTCCTCGTAATCACCGGATCCCAGTACTGCAAGCCTGTAGTCTTTTCCAGCATCCCTGAGCACGGCAAGTGCGGCGATAATGAACTGTACGCCCTTGTACTTCTTGAGCCTGCCTACGTAAAGGAATGTACCAGGTTCCGGATCAGGTTTTCCCGGATGGTAGAAATCGGTGTCTATCCCGCATGGGATAACCGAAATATTCTCCGCTGGAATCCCTCTTCTTATAAGATCATCTTTCGTGGAGTCGGAAATTGCTACAAAGGTACATTTTCTGTAAACTCTTGGAATGAAGGATTCCATGAAATTCACGTACCATGCAAGAGGCAGGGCGACTTCCCTGTACGCTGTTGTGCCGAAAAGATGGGGAACGATGGTGAGAACAGGGACAGGAGACCATTGCGGACTGTAGAAGGGTATCTTGCAGAGGTCTTCGATCACAAGGTCAAAGCTGGATGCTATATCAAGGGAGAGGGCGAATTTCTTCAGTGTAAAATTGAAAGTGTTTCGTTTCCCATGGCGGAGAATACGCACTCCGTCTAATATCTCTTCAGGAGGGAGATCGGTTACCGCCTGTGAGATCTGCGTAACCGTATGACCTCCTGCCACAGCTCTCTTGAGTATTTCATGGAGGTGGATTTCGGCACCACCGGTTTCGGGATTTTTCGGATCTCTCCAGTTAAGAGCCAGAATACGCATTTCAACAGCTCCGCTTCTTTACTGCGATGATTCCAACGATGTAGCCGAATCTCGGTCCCAGAAAAGATGCTTCTATCCTTCTTCTGAGCCTGGTGCGAAACCTGTGAACCGGAGGCAGGATAACCGGTCTCAGAGGCATCCGGATACCCAGTTTCATCAGCAGTTCCCGGAGTATTCTGTAGGCGAGGGAGGGGGAAAAGAACCTTCCGTAAGTGGTTTCAGGCCCCAGATCTACTTCTCTTAATAGATCGGCAAGCTGCTGCGGGGTGAACTGGGTCTCCCAACCCGCGAACCACACATTCATAGCGATGAGAATTTTCTTTATCAGTGTGTAGATGTGAACCGTCTGGGGGACGTCAACAAGAACTTTTCCATCCTCCTTCAGCACCCTTACGTTTTCACGCAGAAGAGGCATTGGATCGCGAAAATGCTCCAGAACACCCTGATGAAAAACAAGATCGATGGAGTTATTTCTGAAGGGCAGGGCAAGTGCGTCTCCGCAGACGAGGAAAAGCTGAACCCCCGCTCTCGCAGCCGCCACCCTTGCAAGCCTCAGGGCTTCGTGGGAGTAATCAAGCGCCACCGAAACGGCTCCGTTTTCCGCCAGAATGACGCTGTCTCTAGCGGTTGCGGCACCTACCTCCATTATGACGGAGCCCCCGATATCCATCCGTTTGAGGATTTCTTCAGGAATACGGCCATCATTGTCGTAGATCTCGTCAAGGTCACGATCCCTTTTCCAGAAATCGTCCCAGTGTTTCCGTCCTGATGTTCTTTCAGCCATGGATGTAATCTAAGCAAAAGGGACCGAAGCAAAAGGGGCCGAATCTAACATCTAAACATTTTGATTGATTTGCAGTAACGAATGTTTAGATGTTAGATCCGGCCCCGCAGCTGAAATCCGGGCTGATCAGTTTATCAGATCTCTTCTTCCTGTCCAGCCTAGGTAATTGTTGCTTACCATCCTCCAGTACCGGTTCAATCTTCTGGGTACAGATGCCCTGTCCCAGTCGGTAGGTCTGTATGATCCCGGGTCCGGAACCACGAGAGAACCGACGTATGTGCCCTGATCGTATACCTTCTGGATCTCTTCGGCTATCTCGTCGATATCCTGCTGAGAAGCCACTCCGTTTGAAGTTGCCTTGTAGAACTGAACGGTCACTCTTATGGGGAATTCCGGATCCCTCCGAATCTCAAGACCGTCTATCTCTGTAAAGGGGCCTTCCAGCTCCCCGTGTCCTATAACAGCCGCTTCAACATTTGAGGCTCTGCTGTAGTCAGCTGATGCGCCCATCGGCGCGGAAGAAGATTCGCAGTAGACAACATCATCGAAGTATGTACCCTGAGGGTTACTCTGCTTCAACGGTATCTGTATCAACAGGACCATGTTGAGATTACTCTCCTCGGAGATATCCGAGGGGTCTCCTCCGCTGTTCGCATAGTCAACCCTGAAATCCGAAATTCTCTGTCCGGTGAAGCTGGCCCGCTGCCCATCCTCGTTGAAGAACAGCCTCTGTCCCCAGCTCCAGGATCCCGGAACAGCGTCCCTGACATTATCTATTACGGTTACGCTTGTTCCCTCTCTGGTAACCAGAATGGTGAGTACGGCAGGTTCGCCTTCGTATGACTGATAATTGAAAAGCACAGGATTGAAGGTTGCATCACCCGAGGACTGAATCGGCAGGAACACCGCCTGGGCGCTTACAAGAACGGAGCTGTCCCGCTCTGCGAGAAGGCTGTGTTCATCACCGTCCCATGATTGGGGATCGTGAAGGTAATATCTGATATTATCAACAAAATCCGTAAGAGAAACAGGCGCAAGATCCTCTCCTATCTCGTTCCCTACAAGCAGATAGAAGTTGTCCGGGTCCAGGTCCGCAGAGATATCATGGAAATTTGGAAACCTTATCACCGGCATGCATGTAAGAGTGGGCTGTTCCGCTCCATTTTCATAACTGTGAACCTGTATGGTCATATCGGAGATATTGGGCCCCCAGCATGAGCCTGAGTATCTCCCTGTATCCTCCCAGGTTACATTTACCACATCTAGCCCGTACCCGCTTGCCATTTTTGTGACACTCTGGTCCCAGACCATCGCCGATACCATTTGAACTACTTCCTGATAATTGTCATCTGCCGATCTGCCCGGACAGAAATATCCGGCTACCGAGACGGAGAGAATCATCAGGGATGTCATCGTATTAAGAAACATTTAAAACCTCCCGTGTTGTTTTCAATGCTGTTACAGGATCGGGGGGCAGAATATTCCATTTGTTACAATCTGTTACAGTAGATTAATCCTCCGATTACCTTTCCCGTTTAACTTCAGATAACAATTGGGAGGTTGTAATTATGAAAAGTCATCGTTCATATCTTGCCATTCTGGTTCTAATCATTTCCGGTTCAGCCGCCGCAGCGCTGGAACCGCCGGTCCATCCTCTTTTTGATGGAGACCAGGTTCATGAGTTCCATCTGACCTTCGAGCAGAGTGACTGGTGGGAGCAGCTGGAAAACAACTACGCAAGCCAGATCTACATCGAAGCTTCTTTTGACTGGGAGAGTATACATCTGGATTCCATAGGGGTTCGTTTCAAGGGGGGCAGCAGTTACTTCTCCAACATGACCATGAAAAAGTCGTTCAAGCTGGACATAGACGCCTTTATTGAGGGGCAGGAGATCTACGGTCTGGATAAACTCAACCTGAACTGCAACTTCAACGATCCCAGCTTCGTAAGGGAGATGTGCGGTTACGAACTATGCAGGGCGATCGGGTTGCCAACCGAGCGTACCAACTTTGTTGCCCTTTACATCAATAACACATACTGGGGCCTGTACACACTTGTAGAACAGTATGACCAGGAGTTCATTGACTCCCGATTCGGGGATGGGGAGAACGGAAATCTCTGGAAAGGAGACGAACACGGAAGCCTGGAGTACCTCGGTTCCTCACAGGCAGCCTATTACAGTCAGTACGAGCTGAAGACGAACGAAGAGGAGAATGACTGGACAGCCCTGATCGACCTGGTATACGGCATTAACAATACTCCCTCTCCCTATCTTCTGGACTCACTGTCCGGTCTTGTGGATATCAACAGCGCATTGGTTCTGCTTGCAGTAGATAACCTGGTTGTCAATCTGGACAGCTACGCAGGCAGATGCTGCAATTACTACCTTTACAACCGGGAACGGGATGACCGATTCGTCTTCGCGGACTGGGATATGAACGAATCGTGGGGTGTATTCAATTCCTGGGGATTGAGCATCCCAGAGCTCCGGGAGCTGAATATTGAGTGGGTTTCTCCTGATTACGGAGAGGAACGACCCCTGGCTGAAAAGCTCTGGTCTATCGACGAGATGCTGGAAGTGTACAAGGGGCATCTGCGGAGGATGCTGGCAGGTGAGGCGCATCCTGACGAGATACTGCCCAGGATGGAAGAACTTCGGGAGTTCATCGCTCCCTGGGTTTACATGGAAACCCCCCCGCGGATGCTATTCACCGCAGACGAGTTCGACGCTGCCATGACCACTGATATTGAGATTGGAGGGGGCCCCGGACCGGCCAGATACGCACCCGGTCTTCAACCTTTCATAGAGGGCAGGTATACGTACCTCACCAGCATACTGGGCACATGGAATCCGGTGGATGACCTTGTATTGAACGAGCTTATGGCGAAGAACGATACCACTGTGCAGGACAATTACGGTGAGTACGATGACTGGCTGGAAATAACAAACCGCGGAACCGAAGCGTGGAATCTTGAAGGATTCTACCTCACCGATGACATGGCTTATCCCCATAAGTTTGCATTCCCGGATACTGCAATCGGTGCCGGTGAATATCTGGTTGTCTGGGCTGACAACGACCCCGGGCAGGGTTCTATGCATGCGGAGTTCAAACTGGATGCGGACGGGGAGGATCTATTCCTTCTTCAGGACTATGTAATCGTTGACTTTCTCACATTCCCGGAGATGGAGGCGGACGAGGCTTACGGCAGGTATCCCGATGCCATCGGCTCCTGGCAGTTTCTTCAGTGGGCCTCGCCCGGCGGAGTCAATGGCGAGCCTACCGGGGTTGCTGATCTGGTAACACCTGCAATAGAAATCCTGAGCGTATATCCTAATCCAGCTTGGTCATCCTGCTCGGTGGTATTCGAGCTGCCCCAGGCCGGTTGTGTGGATGTTTCGCTGTACGATGCGAGTGGAAAACTCATGCTGACCGAGAACCTGAGTTCCATACCGGCCGGCAATAGCAGCCTGGAGCTGAATGTTTCCGAGTTACCTTCGGGCATGTACTTCGTGAATCTGCGGTCTGGATTGGAGATGGACACCGTCTCACTGGTCGTACTCCGCTGAGCGCTTCGCAAGGTCGGGCTAGAAAGGTGTTCCAGTAGTCAAAGGTTGACAGGAGCCCCGGGTAGAGTTTAATTGTTAAAGTAATTGCAGTTATTGAAATCACCGGGGGAGGGAAAAATGGAGAAAAACAAACTCTTCAACCAGGGCCGAAATCTTCTTGAACCTGAGATGCTGCTTTTCTACGAAGTGGTGGAACTCAGCGGCGGTGACGCGATGATGTTTCAGGGAGAATTAACAACAGATTTTTTCATCGTTAAATCGGGAAAGATGCAGGTAATCGAAAGCAGCGGCGGCAAGGCGGTCGTTCTTGACACTCTGGGAGCGGGAGATTCATTCGGTGAAATGTCATTCTTCGATGAGGGGGGGCGGTCTGCTACTGTCCGGTCATCGGGGAAATCAGTCCTCTACAGGCTATCTCGTGAGCATCTTGCCGATATGGCCCGAACGCAGCCGCAGCTTACTTTGGAGTATCTGGTTATTCTTGGAAAACTGGTTTCGGCAAAACTCCGTCGGATCGATAAAATGATAGCCGGTATCACAGGGGATCAGAAGGTTAAGAAAGATCCTGACCTGAGGAAACTGGTTTTCAATATCAGAAGAGCAATGAAGTGCAGGAAGGATATATTCTGATTGAATAAGCGGCGGAGTGAAACTCCGCCGCCCTTCGGAAATGGACTTCCCTAGAACACGTTGAACAGCCTGAGATAATCGATAAGCTGATACTCAAAGGAGAAAAGGTCGGCGCCGTTTGTGAAGACGCTGTCAACGTAGAATTCGGCGTAATGATTGTTATCAAGCTGCAGGAATACCCAGTTAAAATCGGTTACCTGTACGGAATCTACCCACTCTAAGGAACTGTGTTCAGGAGCAACATTACCGTGGCACCCGAGGGGGCAGAGTTTTGTATCGTTACCGCCGGGAAATTGTACTGGATTATGATTGCCAGAGTAGATGTAAACCTTACTGTCAGCTATTCCTATATAGATATCCTGAGCAAAATCGGCGGAATCGGCGCAGCCGAGTTCCCAACCTGTACCATTAGCGCTGAAGAGAAGCCCGTTTGTAGTTGAATCAGTCCTGAGTTCCCGTTCGAGAATGGTTTCTTCCGCCCTGGAGTTCACTCTGTTCGAAAAACCGGAGGAAGTATTCACCCCCTTGAAGGCTGCCAGTTCGTAATATCCAGTTGATAACGCTATATGTGTCCAGGTTGTATCTGACGTTACACCGGGTTGAACCCAATTGCCGGGTACAGTAGTGGCGAAGTAGATGCGATACCCATCCACGTCTTCGTCCAGAGCGTCCCATATCAGGAATACTGAATCACCCTTCGATGCTGTTTCATCTATTCTGAGATTACTTACATTGGGAAGAGATCCCGATGGTGCTACTGGATCATTCGAGCACCCGACTATGGCTAAAGCAAGAATAGCAGCAGCAGCGAGATACTTTTTCATAACAGTCTCCATTCAGTTGCTGAATTCAATTCTTATTAAGAATATCTATAAACAATCCGGGAAACAATCCCCTTGCGAAATAGTGAACATTTGTTTACATATGTATCATGAAATATGTCATCGCACCCATTCGAAGCTGGTACTCGTTCAGGTACGGTGTTGAATCCCCTGCATCGCTGGCAGCGGGAATTGCCCGATGCGGATATGCCGGAGGGATCCTTGCGGACTCCGCTGTTGTAACCGGTCAGCTGGAATTCGTTGCGGCATGCAGAGAGAACGGAATCATCGGGGCTGCGGGAGCTTTCCTGACGATCAGAGGAAAAACAGTAGTATTTGCAGCTCTGCAAGGCGGATGGAGCGACCTCTGCAGCCTTATAACCTCCACGACGGTTCCGGAGCGGGTTTCAACAGAGGAATCACTGGCAGCATGCAAAAAACTGGCAGCGATAGTTGATAAGCCTTTCGGAGCAAGGGTGCTGAAGAATGAAATGGGGTTCAATGGTCCGGTATTCGTCTCTCTTTTACCCGAGTTCATGACCGGCAGAAAAGTAAGCTCGGGAGAGCGTGAGATCCTTGATCAGGGATGCCGCCCTCTGGCATCCTGGCCGGTTGTGTTTAAAGATTCGGGCAGCATCGAAACCCACAGGATCCTTCGAAGAGGATATCTGGCTATCGAGAAAAGGAACCCGGATCCAGGTGAATCCGCCGGAGAGAATAATGTGTTGCCGGATATTGAGACGTTCGAAGAAAGCTTCAGCGGTGCGGAACATTCACTGGCGGAAAACATGCGGCTCTCAGAACTGATTTCAACAGAACCCTCCGAGACAGGTAAAGTGAGGAATAGAATCTTATCGGAGGAAAGGATGCTTAGCGGGATTGTGAAGAAAAGACTAAGATCCCTCTACAATGAAAGCCCTTCCGCCCGACGCAGGCTGGAAATGGAACTGAAAGTCATATGCGAAAACGGGCTGGCCGGCTATTTCCTCCGATTTTATGAAATTATCGAGTACTGCAGAGAAAAAAGCATTGCAGTATCAGCCAGAGGTTCCGCCGGGGGCAGCATTATCGCATACCTCCTGGGCATATCCATAATCTGCCCCATTCAGCATGGGCTCTCCTTCTCACGTTTTTTCAATGTTCTCCGTTCGAGACCTCCCGACATAGACCTTGATATTGACAGTTCGAGGAGGGATGAAGTCATAAAATGGTTCCTCAGAAAGGCAGGAAAGTGCGGGGCGGCTGTTTCGCAGATAGTAACACACCGCGCAAGGTCTGCCTTCAGGGTTGCGGCATCAGGCCTGGGTATAAGCAGCAGGGAGACCGACGATCTTACTAAACTTCTTCGCTTCCATGATAATGCTGCCTGGAGCAGATTGGCTGCTTCTGCAGCACTGCGGGATTCGAAACTCATCAGGAATATTCCTTCCCACCTGGCGCCACATCCGTGCGGGCTTGTCTGCACGAGCGAGGCGGTGGACACACTTGTACCCCTTCAACCGAGTCCCAGCGGGTACGATATAACCCATTTCGACAAGGATGGGATTGAGGAGATAGGGCTTCTGAAAATGGATCTGCTGGGCCAGAGAGGGCTCACAACAATATCCCTTGCGTGCTCGACACTTGGAAAAACCCCGATGAGTATTTTTCGCAGAGGGGGAGGCATCCCGGATGCTGCCGGGAGCCTCCTGGATTCCGGCAGGACCATAGGAGTGGTTCATGTTGAATCACCAGCTATGAGGGGTCTGCTGAAGGAGATGAAGATACGTACAATGGAAGATGTGGCAAGAGCTCTCGCGCTGGTAAGGCCCGGAGCATCAGCAGGAGGAGGAAGAAAGACTTACCTTGACTGTGTTCATTCTGAATCGATTCATAATTCCTCACTGCCTGAACTGCGATCGATTCTGAAGGAGAACCTTGGAGTAATGCTCTACCAGGAAGACGTATCCAAAGCCGCTGAAGTACTTCTGGGAAGTGATGAAGCTTCTTCCGATCTTTTAAGGAGAAGGCTCAAGAAGAAACTGGTTGATAAGGAAGAAATTATCTCAATCTGCAGACGCAGAGGGATGAAGCCTGCGAAGGCGGAAAGCATCTGGGAAGTGCTCTCCAGCTATGCCGGCTACGGTTTCTGCAAGGCTCATGCGTTTACATATGGTGCCGTCTCCTGCGCGGCAGCACTTCTGAAGGCGAAGCACCCCGCCCTTTACATGGCATCTGTGATGGCGGCCGGGGGCGGATTTTACAGCTCGAGAGTTTATCTTGAAGAGGCCAGAAGACTTGGTATTTCGTTCATGCCTCCTGGAGTGAACACTGGAAAATGGCTCACTCGCGCGAATGAAGAGGGAAAAATAATGCCGGGATTTCATCATCTCAAGGGAATGGGAAGTACGGAATACGAGAAATTGAGAAACGGCAGACCGTATAAATATCCTTCTGAAGTACTCGAAGCAGGCTGCGGGATGTCTCTGTGCAGAAACATGGCTGCAGCGGGTTGCTTCCGGGAAGCAGGTTTTCCGCCACCGGCCGCACTTCTGCAGCTGGAGGCAGGTGATGGCGGTTTTTTTCATGGTATGCCGCCGGGTATCCCTGATCTTCCCGACTATTCCATCAGTAACAGGGTCGCCATGGAACTCGGTCTGCTTAACCTCCCGCTTTCAGCGTCACCCCTGGAGCTGATCACCCGCCCGGAGGGAACGATCCCTCTGGGACGAATCGGATCATTGATCAAAATAAAGGTCTGGGGAAGGTTCGTTACAGGGAGAAGGCTTGCCGCTGGCGCAGGTTTCCTTATGCTTGAGGACAATACTGGAGTTGCGGATGTTTTTCTGCCATCACCGCTCTTCAGGAGGGCCGAGTCTATTCTTGTTCGTTCTGAAGCTACCGTTATAGTAAGGGGCAGGGTAGAAAGAGGGGGCAGGATACGGGGACTTTCAGTAGAAGCCGGTCCCCTTTCAGCAGCCCCGCTGGAGCCTGAACCGTCAGAGAAATAGATTTCGAAAATTATGCGGGAAGGATACGCAGATGTCTATCAATCCAATCAGACCAGAAGAACTCAAATGGACATGTCCATTGGAAGCTCTTGATTTCAAAACCACAGCGGACATAAAACCTACAGGAGAGATAGTCGGCCAGGAAAGGGCTATAAAGGCTCTCAAACTCGGTCTCGAAATTCATTCTATAGGGTACAACATGTTCGTAACAGGAATATCCGGAACAGGGCGTGAAACAACCATTAAGAAAATTCTGGAAAGCATCGATACTACCACAGATAAACTGAGAGACATCATGTACGTTCGAAACATGGAAGATCCCAGAAACCCGATAGCACTAACTTTTCCTGCGGGAGACGGTGTCAGATTCGTTACAGCTGTGGAAGAATGTGTACAGCTCCTCAAAAGCAACATTCCCGCTGTCCTGGGCAGCGAAAAGGCCGAAATGGAAAGCAGGGCAATAAGGGCAATCTACCAGGACAGAAAAAAGACTATTATGGATGCCATCAAGAAGGAAGCTGACGAAGCCAGCTTCTCCATAGTTAATTTACCCATCGCGCCTGGGGAATTCAGACCGGATGTTCTTCCCGTGATTAACGACGAAACGGTTACCTTCGATACTCTTCAGAAAATGATGGACGAAGGGAAGCTTAAAGAGGAAGATCTGAAGAAGTACATGGAACTGCATGAAGAACTTTTCAAGAAGCTCACAGACGTCTTCAGAAAAACCCACGATATGGAAATAGAGATCCAGATAAAGCTCGAGAAAATGTACCGCAGACTTGTGAAACCTACAATATCCGGAATTGTCTCCATTCTTAAGGAAATTGGTAACGATAAGGCGGATAAATGGGCTGATTCGATAGTGGAGATTATTCTTGAAAATCTCAAGGATTTCGCGGAGAGTTCGGAGGGCAAAGATCCATACGTTCTTTTTACACCCAACCTGATACTTGATAACGCAGGGAAAACCAAGCGGCCGGTTGTGATCGAGGAATTTCCCGATTCAATAAGCCTCTTCGGAAACATCAATCGAGTTGTGGTTGATGGGAAACCCTACAGTGATCATACGATGATCAGACCAGGTGCCCTGCATAAGGCTGATGAGGGCTACCTTATCATGAACGCCCTGGATCTGGTCAGATCACCGGATCTATGGCAGAGACTTATTCAGACCCTCAGGAACCAGACGACTGTAATCAGGAGCCATGATCCTATGGGTCTGTATCCGGTTCATCTTCATCCCGAGCCGATTGATACCAATGCCAAGATCATTCTTATCGGTTCTTCGAAGCTCTATTATCTTCTTGCTTCCTACGAGCCGGAGTTCGGTCTTCTCTTCCGGGTCAGGGCTGCTTTCGATTTTACAATGGACTCCACAGTTGAGAATATCCGTGATTTCACCAATGTTATTGCATGGATCATTAAAGCTGAGGACCTGCTCCCTATGGATGCAAATGCTGTTGCAGCGGTTGTGGAAGAGAGTGTCAGGCTGGCCGGCCTGCAGGACAGACTTTCCCTGGAATTCAACAGAGTCACCGATTATCTTCGCCAGTCAAACTACTTCGCCAGACAGAGGAATGATTCAATCGTTACCGCTGACCATGTCAGGGAAGCAATACAGGAAAAAATTAACCGATTGAATCTCAGTGAGTCTTACGCGACCCGGCGTATTATCGATGACACAGTAATGGTCGATACTCAAGGAGAAAAAATTGGACAGGTAAACGGTCTTGCCGTGTACCAGGGAGTTGATTACTCCTTTGGGCTGCCTGCAAGAATATCAACAAGGGTTTCCGTCGGGAGAAAAGGGTTGATCAATGTTGAGCGTGAGTCAGATATGTCTGGAACTACGCATACAAAGGGAATGCTTATAATATCTGGCTTCATACAGGGTAAATTTGCAAGGGAATACCCTCTCTCCCTCTCCGCCAGTGTCGTGTTCGAGCAGAGTTACGGTGGAGTGGACGGGGACAGCGCATCTTCAACGGAGCTTTACGTTCTGCTCAGTGCACTCTCGGAGATTCCAATAAGGCAGGACATTGCCGTCACCGGTTCGGTTAACCAGTTTGGAGAAATACAGGCTATAGGCGGGGTTAACGAAAAGGTGGAGGGTTTCTTCCGCATATGCAGCGGCAAGGGATTAACTGGAACCCAGGGTGTAATGATCCCGAAAGCGAACGTAAAAGACCTGCAGCTTCGCGAAAACGTCATTGATGCTGTCATGGATGGCATGTTCCACATATATCCTATAGAGTTCATTGAGCAGGGCATCGAACTTCTCATGAAAACAGAAGCTGGGGAGATACTGGGTGATGGAACGTATCCTTCCGATACGATTTACGGAAAGGTTGACCGCAGGCTCAGGCAGATGGCAGCAACACTGAGAAAATTCTCCTACCACAGCTGAGGTCGTTTTGATGAAGGCTTCAGGTAAAATACTCCGGCGGTGTGCACGGTCACGCTTGACCTGCCCACCTGCTAGTTGAGCTTCTGCAGAGCCTGTTCCATATCGGCAATAATGTCAGCTTCATCTTCCAGGCCGACCGATACGCGAATGAGTACGGGTGAGATACCTGCCTTGAGCAGTTCCTCCTCACCCATCGCAGAGTGGGTCGTGGATGCAGGATGGGTCACGATTGTCATGCATGTTCCCAGATGCGTTGCGTGAACAAGCAGCTTGAATGCATCAATGACTCTGACGGCATCTTCGTAAGAACCTTTAACTTCAAACGACATCAGCGAGCTGCACCCCTTCATCTGTTTCTGATAGACCTTATGGTAGGGATTTGAAGCAAGTCCAGGGTAGTTCACAGAGCTGACACTGGGATGCTCGTCAAGGTATCTGGCCAGAATCATGGCGTTGTGACAATGTCTCTCCATACGGAGGGAGAGGTGTTCGAGACCGATCAGGTTCAGCCAGGCATTGAACGGTGAGAGCGAAGCGCCTATATAGCGAATGCATCCCTGACGGATACCTTCCACCAGCTCGCGTGGTCCGCAGATTATCCCCCCGAGGGCAGAGGCGTTTCCGCAGATGTACTTGGTCGTAGAGTGCACGACGATGTCCGCTCCGAGGTCTACAGGATTCTGCAGTGCAGGTGTACATATCGTGTTATCGACAATGAGCGGGAGCCCATGTTTCTTTGCCAGCTTCGCCAACTCGGGTAAGTCAGCTATGAACAGATTTGGATTGCTCGGACTCTCCACAAAAAGGAACTTCGTACGAGGTGTGATATTCGATTCCCAGGCTTCGATATTCTGGGGAGAGGTTATCCAGTTAACATTCGCGCCCATCCGATCGAGTCCCTTCTGGAATAGCCCGAAAGTTCCCCCATAAACCAGATTGGAGGACAGAAATTCATCACCCTTGTCAAGTAGATGATGGGCCAGCATAAAGATCGCCGACATTCCGGAGGAAGTGGCGATGGCAGATTCCGTGTGTTCAAGAACAGCCATTCGCTGTTCAAAGGATTGCACCGTTGGGTTGTCCCATCGTCCATACGTGAAACCCGGCTTCTCACCACGGAATATCTGTGCAGCTTCTCTGGCGTCTTCGTAGGGGTAAGCCACCGTCTGATAGATGGGAATCGTCATGCTGTCAGGCTGATAGCCCGATCGTCCTGCATGAATAGCATTGGTATTGAAACGGCGCTCATCCATGAAACCATCTCCATTCTCTCGGTCTAACTGTAGCTGATCGGTTGCATTTAACAGAAAATAACCAGTAAAATAATAGGAGTCTTAATTTAACAATTTCTGCAGTTCTCGCAAGTCTGCACATCTGCCACAATAAACCTCTGATTCCTGCCTGAAATTCAGCATGCCACCTGAGGAAGCACGTAAACATCGCTGTAGCCAGTCCCCGCGAAACTGCAGGGAACAATTGTCTGACTCACCGAACAATTGAGTATATTCTCGTTATGAAAAAAGTATTTTCTGCTTCATGGGGACAGCTGGAAAAAGGCGGTTCAAACGTTGGCGATGAGGCTATATTTGCCTCACAGGTAAGAGACCTCTCCTCTCTTGAGGATATCCGCATTGGAGTGATGTCCGGCGTTCCTGAGAAAACTGAAGAAGTTTACGATGTAAAATCCTTCGATGTGGCAAAGGGAAAGCTCCGCGCAATGACCCGTGGTGTCAGGTGGTGTGATGTAGTGATTGTCGGCGGAGGTGAACTGGCTCAGGATAGATCATCACTTCTTTATACGCCTTTCAACCTGCACCCCATCAGACTTGCAAAGCGTTTTGGAAAACCTGCTTTTGCGTGGTCAGTTGGGATCGGGCAGGGAAATGAACTTGCGAGGTGGACCCCTGGTCAGCTTCGTAAATGGCTTGGTTACTGTAATGGTATTACTGTCCGGGACAGGCCTTCCCTCGAAATCCTTCTTGACCTGGGACTGAATCCTGAAAAAGTTAAACTTGCCTCAGACTCCACCTTCACTCTGGCAGGCGACTACGCGCAGCCCCACACTACATCTGAAATTCTTGGCGTCGCCTTGAGGAACGTATCCAACAGACAGGGTAACATTCTACCCCTTGAGATAAGGAGAAAGCTCGGATTATACCGGGAACCGGATGTCACCGGTATCAGAAGAAAATGGGCGGATCTCCTTGACAGACACATCGATATCCATGGTGGAGAGATACGTTTCTTTCCCTTCCATACCGGAAGCCTCTCGAATTCTGACGATTCTGAATGTGAAGCTGTAATGGCAATGATGAAGCACAGTGATCGTGTTACAGTAATCATGCCCACCGGCATAAGAAATTTTCTGACAAAGATTTCCGAATGCAGGATAATTCTCACAGTACCTCTTCACGGGTCTATCCTTGCTTTGGTTACCGGCACGATTCCGATCGCCGTACCGTACGCCTCCAAGGGTTACAGATTCATGGAGGAAGCAGGTATCGCAGATCTTACTGTCGACTCTTCTTCAGACAATTGGAGTGAGGAATTGAGCGTTCTTCTCGATAGAACCTGGGACACTTCCCAGAATATCCTGCAGGTTCTTTCTGAAAAGAGAAGTGAACTGGCTGAAAAATGTACACTGAACCTTGAACTATTCCGACAGACATGCCTGCAGCCATAACGGGATTTCAAGCATGATACCGGGAATCCACGTTTCCGTTAATGGAGGGCTGGAAAAGGCGCTCGATACACTTACCGAGTTGGGGCTGCCCTGCGGTCAGATATTCACATCAAACCAGCAGCAGTGGAAGGCTCGTACTGTCAAGGAAGTAGAGGTCGAAAGATACAAAAGCAGAACGGCTACGATTATCTCCCACACCTCATACCTCATCAACCTTGCTTCTTCGAACAAGAGGGTTGTGAAGTTATCCGTTCCAGCTCTGGAAGCCGAGTTGGAGAGAATCCATATACTTGGAATTAAATGGTGTGTTCTTCACCCTGGAGCCCATCTCGGCGCAGGGGAAGATGAAGGAATTAAAAAGATATCATCGCTGACCCGAAAGATACTTCTTAACTCACCTTCGGATACGGGGATCCTTTACGAGAATACTGCCGGACAGGGAACCACTTTAGGGTATACGTTCGGGCAGCTCGCACAATTGCTTGAACAAACCTCCATAGCTGACCGGACCGGGATCTGCTTTGACACGTGCCACGCCTTCGCCGCCGGTTACGATCTTTCCTCCGAACAGGCTGTGCGGGAAGCCCTGATTAAGTTCAACAGTACCGTTGGAATTGAAAGGATTAAAGCCTTTCATATCAATGATTCAAAGAATGAATGTGGAAGTCGCAAAGATCGTCATGCCACTATTGGAGAAGGACTGATAGGCCTCGAGCCCCTCCGGTACCTTGCTTCAATGCCCGAATTCAAGGAAATTCCCGGAATTGCGGAAACACCGGGAACTGACAGTGACAGGGCACAGGATATTGAGAAAGTAGTCTCTCCATATTGACCTGAGCTACCTCCCGCCAGATTATTCATATGTGAGCGTATCAGAGGAGGGGTTTTGGAGAATCAGGGATACAGACCATACGGGCGGTGGGTGATAATCCTTACTTTGCTCGTATGTACCTTAAAGTCATTTTCAGGCAGCAGCACATATACCGATTGCCGCATAATCATGCTAGTATTGAATGAAGTATTATCTGATCAATCAATTGAGCTACTTGAGATTGGCTCTTTTAATACTGAAACGAAGGCTCCGGATCATATATAAGTAGCTCTACATTAAAGGGTCGTCTAAACAGAGGGGGATTTTCATGAAACACAATCGCAGGGGAGTTATCAGCCTTTCTCTATTGATCGTTCTCGGTCTGGTTGCTGTGGCGCAATCATCTGATGAAGGGCCTGCAATCCTCATTTCCAATTTCGATGATATTGATGCTGCGGAACTGCCGATCGAGGAAGTTCTTGTTTACTGGCTGGAGAGCGTGTTTTCTGCTAACGATGATATTACTGTGGAATACCTGGACAGATATTTCCCCATAACTGACCAGAGCATCAATGTAGCCGTTTCAGCCGGGCAGGAGGCAGGTGGGGATATAGTACTCTTCGGCTCCTATCAGGATAAAGGCGATAGAATTGATGTCAACTTGATTAGCGTAATAACTACCGACTGTCCAAGTGCCTCCGATTTTATGCAGATTTTATTCGAGGATGAAGAAGGCTTCAGTGTTACCGATTTGCATCCGGGATCACCAGTCCCTCCTCAATTGAGTTTCTATGCCAACATGATTGTATCTGACTGGATGTCAGAGCAGAACAGACAGAGTGAAGCACTTCTTTTTCTGGAATCATCACTTCTGTATGCTGATGCAGTATCCGAGGATTATCTCCCCGAATTATACAGCCTCATAGCGAACACCTACCGTATTATGGGGATGTACCAGGCTGCAATTGATGGCTTTAGCGAAGCATTGAATCTGGATCCTACTGATTTCAATAGTCTCTGCCTCAGGGCGGTATGCTACGATGCGATTGACTCTCTGGATCTGGCAATTGATGACCTGATGATAGCAGTTGTGCTCGATCCTGATAACGCTACCACCAATGCTCAGCTTGGAGCCCAGTTGACCCAGGCTGGGAGGCAAGAGGAGGGGCAGCAATATCTTGACCGCTCGATAGAGCTGGATCCTTTCTGTGCAATGACGTTCCGTGACCGTTCGCGTTCGTTCTATTTGCTGGGGCAGTACGAGCCTGCACTAACCTATATAAACATGGCTTTGGCTCAAGAACCAGAGAGCGCCCAGGGGCATGCGTTCAAGGGAATTCTTCTCCAATTCACCGGAGAGCAGGCGGAGGCAATCGAAGAGCTTACAATTGCAATCGAACTCGAGACAGATCTCGAAGTGATGGCCTGGTCGTACTACGCAAGAGCCAGTTGTTACATGGATCTTGGGGATTATCAGATCGCCCTGGCGGATCTGACTGCTTCTGCGGACTGCTCTCCATCATCGTATACCGTCCTGTATCTGACAGGTGTATGTCATATGCAGCTGGGCAGCAACGAACTGGCGGAGTTGTACTTGTCGGAATATCTGTCGTATCCTCTGGAACTTACACCTGTGGATCCGTGGACGACGCCTGATCTGCCAGAGAAGGCGGAGGCATTTCTGGAGGATTTACGCAGGTAAATCCCATAATTTTGATCACTGGACTACATAAGTCCCGGCAGGGACGGGCTTTTAGTACTCGACCGGGATCACCAGCTTTGATCAAACACTCTGACATTCCTGATTGGCTGTAATTCACCATCAATGATAAGTGTGTCAGTCATGGTTAATGTATCTGGATCGGTGTTTGAAGCGTTGAGCTTGCAGTAGTATCCATTATCGAGTTCAAGGAAGAAGTTTCCACCATAGAAAATACTGTCCCGCCATTGAGTACTGTCATTGGGGGCCGGGGCTACAAAGCCACCACTTAACGATACACTCGTTTCTACTCCACCGGGCCATAACAGACGGTTAGCGTTCCCTGAGTAGACGTATCTGCTCCCGCCAAGTGTATCAAACGCAACTATGAATTGCTGCTGAAAATCCGGAGAAGATGGATCACCGTAAATAAGAGAATCTCCCTCAAGGTCAATTCGGAAACCCACTGATATCGTAGAGAAATACTGCCTTATCTCCGACAGCTTATCTGTTCTGGTATTAGCTGATATACCCGTATCGGAGGAAGTATCATCCCCGTTGAATGCCATGACGGTGTAGAATGCAGAGCGATCAGCAATGTGAGTTCCAGTATTCTGATCAACAACCTCAAGTAGCACCCAGGGATCTCCGGGCTTGATTCTGCTCCAGAGTAGATACCCCTCGATCTGTGTGCCGTTCAATGCTGCCCAGGTAACTACAATGGTGTCACCTTTACTTGAAACTGAATCGATTGCAATTCCGGTTACTATCGGTAGGGTACCGGATATTTCAGTGGCAGAATCACCACAGGCTGAGTATAAAGTAATAAAGATCAACGATATAATAGATACTGCCCATATTCTCATTCTAATCCTCCAGTGAACATATTTCTTGTCTTATACCGTTGGATACTCTTGCTTCTGTACCGTTATGTCAATCCTTCCATTTCATGATAGAGGTCTTGAAGTAATTTGAATAGCAATTAGATAGAGCAGTGATATCGATCGAGGAAAGTGAGTTGCTTGACTGCACCCGGTAATATGAACATTCTTCATCTAACTGTATATTGAGTTCTTTTACCGAAAAGTTTGCGGAGGAAGAAATTGAAAATAAGTTTACTCTCAATCCTGTTTGTATTAGTTACCCTGTCATTCGCGGCTCCGTCAATCCATGGAATTCCCGGCCTTTACCGCGTGAATAGTGCCATGCCGCTGGGCTTTAATAAAATGTCATTTGCTCTTGGTCTGTCTTACTGGACCGCAGCGAATGAGTACAAGAATTTCATTTACCACAATCATTTCCAGCCTGGTACATATCTATTTCCTGAAGTCACAAATATAGAGCACACCGGACAGGGTAGATTCAGCATTACATATGGAGTGTGGGACTATATCGATTTAGCAATGAACGCAGCCTATTCCAGCACCTTTTTTGAAAGAGGTCTGTACGAAGAGCGTTCGACAGGACACTGGGAGGAGATTTATGGATTCGAGGGTTTTAACCTTCTTCTGCATGGAGGATATAATCCAATCGAAAGCCTGAAGGATGTTGTCTGGTTTGGTGGAGACATCCGTCTAGGACTTTCTTCAGCGGATACTGCCTTCATTCGTAACGATGATGACCCTGATGGAATATGGCACTCCGGACAGCTGATAAGCACAATTCGCAGACCGTTCACAACAACAGGTAATAACAGCTTTGGCATGGATCTTCTTATTACAGGTGATTTCAGCCGCTGGATTCCAATGGCGCCAGTCAAGGCGCATCTGAATTTCGGCTATGCAAAGTATACACAGGATTACCATTTAACCGATTTCAGGGTTACACCGGAAGTTGCGGGATGGTCATATTCCGATTCCACCGTTGTAGATATTGAAGTATCGGATGGTATTTTCAACTTTGGCTTCGGGGTTGAGGTTGCAACCCCGCACGTTGACGTTTTCGTGGAATACACAAACCAGAATCTTACGGACAGGGACAATGCTTCGGTATCCTATTTCACACCGGGACTGAGGTTCAAAAACACTTCAGGTACATTCATGGATATTACTTTTGACCTTAGTACAAGCAAGTTTGACCCTGCTTACTATGATCTCGGTCACGGCCTGTACCAGACGGATAGCGTAGTTACGGAGGCTCAGAGAGCGCAGAGAGCTCCTCTGCCGATCGGTGGAGTATTCGATTGGGGTGTGAGCCTTACGTTGGGATTCTCATCGGATATGGTAACCGATGAAGGTCAGGCAGATATGGCAACCTTGAGTGGAACCGTGACGGATTCCCTTACCGGTGAAGCTGTCTTTTCAACGATCACCTTCCCGGGTGTGCCAATTCCCAATGTCACAAGTGATTATATCAGCGGTTTCTATACACATATAATCCCAGCTGGAGAAGTTCCGGTAACAGTTGTCGCCCCCGGCTACAGAAATGCAAGTGCTACCGTTGTTCTTGGGCGCAATGAAGATGTCATCCTTGATTTCGCTTTGCTTCCGAACCTTGGCTCGATAACAGGTTCCCTCAGAGATGGGGAGGGTAGACCCATCGCTGGTGCTACAGTAACAATTGGAAGCACTACCCCGGTTATGGTAACAACCGATGAAACGGGAGTATTCACTGCAGATGTCGAACCGGGAACCTGGCCAGTAACAGTACAGGCAGATGGTTACATTTCCGATAACCGGTCTGTATCCCTATTCGCCAACGAAACTGTGGATGTTTCCTTTGATCTTCGGGATGCACTCCGTGAGGGTGCTGTTTTGAGCTTTGATAACATCTATTTCGCCTCCGGGAGTGCCACTCTGAAACCCGAGAGCTACAGCATATTGGATAGTGTTGCAATTCTTCTGAGAAATAATCCAACTTCCAGAATACAGATATCAGGGCACACGGACAGTGATGGCAGTGAGGCATCAAACCAGACCCTCAGTGAGAATCGTGCTCAATCGGTTTATCAGTATCTGGTGAGTACAGGTATCGCAGGTAACAGGCTTACTACAGTAGGTTATGGTGAATCCATACCTGTTGTTCCTAATAATTCTGCGGCCAACAAAGCCAAAAACCGAAGAATCGAGTTCCTGGTCCTCAGCATTTAACGTACCCGCGAGGTTCGTTGCGACTAAATAAGCGCGCTGGTCTCTTCCTCCAGTCGCATTCGGGGCAATTCATAAAATGAAGATTTATACAATCTGTTACAAAGAGTTCATTCCTCATTGACATTCCGGTCAGATGTACTGATCGAAGCGTTCCTGGATCAGCACTCACAATGAACGGATGTGCAATGAAACCAAAAAGAAAACAGTGGTTTGGTGTTTCACCCTGCCTGATTCTCCTGGCTATACTCACTATTGCAGGGGATTCACCGGGATATTCCTATGTGATACCGGACACAGATCAGTCTCTTTGCTACGACACCCTTGATACTATCTCTGCCCCGGCAGCAGGTGACCCCTTCTTCGGGCAGGATGCCCAGTATGAAAGTCCTGCACCCTCATACGCGGACAACGGTGATGGTACCGTTACCGATCTGAATACCGGCTTGATGTGGCAGCAGGGGCTGCCTTCTGAAAAGATGAGCTGGGATGAAGCTGTTGCAGGGGCCGACACCTGCAGTATCGGAGGGTATGACGACTGGCGACTGCCTACAATAAAGGAACTCTATTCTCTGATTCTCTTCAGCGGAACAGATCCCAGTGGACCTGATCCTGTGAACCTAGTTCCCTTCATTGACATTGAATACTTTGAATTTGAGTACGGTGATACACTATCAGGAGAGAGGCTTATCGATGCCCAGTACTGGTCATCCACCAAGTATTTGGGGCTTACAATGGGAGGGGATTCAACGGCCTTCGGAGTGAACTTTGCCGATGGCAGGATAAAAGGATATCCCTCGCAGGAGGTTGGCCCTCCAGGTCGGGACTTTCTGATGACCTCTTTTGTAAGGTATGTGCGGGGAAACGACTACGGCGAAAACCAGTATGTGAACAACGGCAATGGTACTGTAACAGACCTTGCCACAGGACTGATGTGGCAGCAGTCAGATGACGGCACAGGAAGGAACTGGGAAGATGCCCTCGCTTGCGCAGAGGATTTAATCCTTGCGGGTTACGACGACTGGCGACTACCCGATGTGCATGAATTACAGAGCATTGTAGATTATACCAGGTCTCTTCAGGAGACCAATTCTCCAGCCATAGATCCAATCTTTTCCTGTACTCAGATAACAGATGAGGGTGGAAATATCAACTACGGCTTCTACTGGACGGGAACAACCCATGCCGGTGCCGTGCCATACAACACCGGCACCTATGCTGCTTATGTTGCATTTGGAGAGGCACTTGGCTGGCTTATGACTCCTGATTCTACCTATGTGCTTACTGATGTTCACGGAGCCGGAGCGCAGCGCAGTGATCCCAAATGCGGAGATCCTGACGAATATCCATACGGACACGGTCCCCAGGGTGATGTTATCAGAATCTACAATCTTGTCCGCTGCTGCAGGAATGTGGACGGAACTGGAATTGAGGATACCACCGATAACGAAGGTCCTGGCCTGCACATAATAGGTAATAACCCCTTCACAAGTACAGTTACTTTTGTCTGCACAGTTCCGGTGTCAGGCCTGGTTGACCTTACCGTTTACGATTCCGTTGGCAGAGCTGTTCACACCGTCATCAGGTCAAACCTGAATTCCGGGGACCATTGCTTCAGCTGGGATCCGCAGAACGATCAAGTAAATGCAGGAGTCTATCTGCTCCGGCTGATAACCACCTCTGGAGCCACTACGATAAAAGCTGTCTATACAGGTTCTTTATGAACTCAGCACCAATAGGGGGGATATCATGTCTGTTTCAGGATTGTACTTCTGCTCGCTGGTTACATTAGCCTCAGTTGCGTTCAGTGGTGATCCCTGCGCGGGGCTGACACTTCTTTCACCAATGAATTCTCAGGTCACATGCACTATTGATCTTGAAGGGACCGTGACAAACACATGGCACGGAGCAGCAAATCCCTCAAGTATAGCCTACTTCTTTTCAGA
>JAGLOY010000082.1 GCA_023138735.1 Candidatus Aegiribacteria sp.
GCCTGAGGAGTCCTTAGTTCTCCTCTGATCGTTATCTCCTCAAGAACGAGCCGACCGCCTACCCAGTTTGCTCCTTCAATATCCTCTCCGTCAGTCTGGGCGTGCAACGCAGTAACTGCGGCAACAAGAACCAGGACTAAAAGAAGGATCGTCCTTCCCGCAAGGTGATATCTGCAGTGATTAATCAGAACGGCCACAGGAAGCACCCCCCTCCGCTATCGTCATCGGTAACAGGTTCAATAGCAGGTGTTACACTATAATCGGAATCGGGAAGTTCTGTTTCATCTGTGGTTTCGGATTCATCGATATCATCAGGCGTATCAGGAGTGAATCCCGGGTCGACAGTACCTGTGCTATCAATAACTGAAGTTGTATCATCGTAAATCGTCATTGCGGCGGAGTAGCCAATATCAGCGCTTGCTCCGGGAAGAAGCAGATCAAGGTTAGTCGCGATGTTATGCGTAAACTCAGTTCTGATACCATTCGATACCGCAAGCTGCAAACCGTTTTCATATGTGGACATGGCTCTCTGAATATAGGTATCGTAGATTTCCATCAGCGCGTTATAGAAATCCTCCTCACCCTCAGGGGTAAGACCTGCAGGCGGGTCCATGAAACCGACGACACTTGCGTAATCCTCCTGGAGCTGACCAATTTCAAGAACGGCTCTGAATACATAATCGTCATCAAGGTATGTGAATGTTCTGTTATAATTCGCTACAGCTCCATTGAAAAGCTGAGTCTTGTATTCCACATTCTCAGGATTCACCGGCATAAGAGCGTAGTAATCCACAGCGGACATTTCTCCAAACAGGAAGGCTGACATTGCAGGATACTTAATTCGTCCATCATTGTACTGGTCATATATGATCAAAGAGTTCTCAAGATTGCTCCGGGCAAGGGAGTAATTTCCAAGATCGTAATTGTATTCACCTATCTTCGCATAGGCTTCCATGATCGTACCCGCTGTTCCGACTCCACCGGAGGCAATCTGCTGGTAAACCCCGATCGCCAGATCCTGCCTGTCTCCGTCTTCGTAACACTTTGCAGCGCTGGCCAGAGCGGAGTTCATATCGGGTGCACCGGGGAAGGTGTTGTAAGCTTCAAGGTACAGCTGCGCACCTCTTACATACAATCCATCCTCTCGCAGAAGGTATGCAGCCCTCAGCAGGCCGTTTGGAGCATTTTCATATGAGGGGTAAGTTGTTGCCAGTTCCTGGAAAAGCCTTACTGCATCGTTGATCGAACCTGCTTTACCGTAGGTTTCGGCAGCATCGTAGAGGGCAACGGGTGCTACATCGGTCCCTGCGTGCTGATGGGCTGTCTCTTCCCATCTTGCCGCTGCAGCAAGCAGGTCCTGGGTATTCTCACTTTCTGCAAGAGAGGCTGCATCGTTATAGGCGGAAGAGGCAGCGAGAGCTTCAATATCAGCCCCGAGGTCCTCTCCGCTGATAGAAGCGGCCTGCGATGCCAGCCCGTACCATGCTTCCGCATCGGCGTACATTTCATCCTGCTGGTATGAATCTGCAATGAACTTGGCCGAGCGAGCTTCGTAACCCGAACGGGGATAATTATTGTAGATTAATCCAAACAGCTCCCTGCTGGCACTGTATTCACCAACATTGTAGAATTTAGGGGCTGCGGCCCAAAGGAAAAATGCAGCATTCTCTCCGTTCGGATAAAGATCAGTGTAGGCCAGAACCGTTTTCTGAAGATCCTCTCGCAGTAAAAGACTGTCCACACCCAGAACCTGTTCGTAGGCTATCAGATAGGATGAGAACGCATTGTTAAGCGCATCTTCCTGTCTGAGGAAGGAGCTGCTGTCCATTGCGACCTCGAAATAAACATCTCCGGCCTTTATGTACTGCTCGGTATGATAGAATGCATCACCGAGGTAGAACTGATACTCGTAAACCCTGGGTGAAACGGGGTATTGCTGGATATAATTCTCAATTCTCTCTATGAGGGCAAAGTTGACCTGCGTAAATGTGACGGGATCGTCTCTCGTTGCAACAGTCTGCTCAAGATAATACTGTATCGCTTCCTCGAAGGAGGTTCCCCGAAGGGAATCGGTCAAGGCTAAAACTGATTCATCACCAACATTCAAGTACCATTCACTGTCTGCGCCGTAATTGGAAACAAGCTGGTCACGCGAATGGGCAGCAAGGGCGAATTCTCCGAGTTCTTCGTAGGCCTGTGCGATTCTCAGCTGGTAAATCGGTGCATCAGGAGAGAATGGTATTTCACTAAGCAGAGCCTTGTATGCCTCTATGGATGTATCCCAGATGGACATTTCTCCAGAAATTTCCGCCATTTTACTGATAACGCCAACGGTGGTGACCGAATCATCAAATTCTCTCAGAAAGCCGAGAGCAACATTTACACTGGTCGGGGACGTGTCATGCAGTTCGAGGAAATCGTAGGCCATATACTCCCGCGCTTCGTTGAGAATTCTGATATCACCCCTTCTTGCAATTCCCAGGCTGTCTATGACCTGGTTGTCCCTTAGAAGATAAGCAAAGGTGGTGATGGAATTCCTGAAGTTCTTGGTCAGGTACTGAGTCCAGCCGAGTTTGTAAAGGCCATGCTGGAAGAGATTGGGACTGCAGCCAGGATAGTCCAGAACATTCTGGAAGTAAACCAGCGCGGAATCGTACTCGAGAATATCGAAGTAGAAATTCCCAACGCGGATGTTGCATTCAGCAGCAAGTTCGCTCTCAGGATATTCCAGCAGAAGGCTTCTGTAATTATCAACCGCTCCTTCGAAATCCATCATGGATTCGAGGCAGTATCCGAGAGAATAGAGTGCTATGTCCTCTACCTCACTGCCTGAGTACTCCGTTAGAATCAGATGATACAGTTCTATCGACCTCGAGTAATCTTCAGGTACATATTCATCAATTCCAGCTGCAATCTGCCGTTCGCTTTGCAGTAGATTGTCTATATCGTAGTAAAGCTGAGCAAGCCTGACAAGAATGTCGGCCACGAACCTGGAGTCTGGATAGTTGGCAAGATAATCCTCAAAATATCCTGCACATACAATAGCAGAATCATCAATTCTTCTGTTTATAGCGCTGATCTCACGGGACCGCAAGCTGTCAAGTGCAGCAGCTTCAAGTGAATCGCCCTCTTCCAGTACTTCCTCTATCCTGTTTCTGTAATAGGCGCCAAGATAAGCAACGGAATCGCGCTTAAGTTCACGCTCCATGAAAGTCGCCACCGCTATTCCATACTGTGTCTCGAGTACCCAGTCGTGCTGGGCGGTCATGCCCCCCTCGAATTTGGATGCAAGGTCCTGAAGTGAAAGCCTTATCCTTTCGAGCTCTCTTTCGACAGCAATGAGATCCTGGCGATCCTGCTCGGTTCCGGTGACAACGGTCATTTCATGAACCTCACCTGCTGCTAGCGCAAGTATCTCTGTTTCGCTCCTGCTCTGCTGGATGAGGATACTCAGTTGATGCTCAAGGTCTTCTGTATCCATTTCAACCGGTAGTGAAAGAATCGTCTCGAGATAACTGATTTCACTGAAGAGTGCCCGCAGTGATGCTTCTTCTTGAGTGATCAATTCGACAAGCTCCATGTCACCCTGGGTGAAGGCTTCCTCCTTGAGTTCGACCAGACCCAGTCTTATTCTGTCAAGGCGTTCCCGCTCAAGGTTGAACTCCTCCTGAGTAAGAGATGTCCCTGACAGGAAAAGGTCATAATTATCGGCTGTTTCACTGTATTCGGCAAGAAGATCTTTGTACATGCTTATCGCTGTATCCAGATCTTCAGCACCGAGAGCACAATTCGCCTGGGCAAGTTCAAATTCTGAAATCAGCTGCGAATTAGGGATCTCATTCATTACTATTTCCGCGAAATTATATGCCTCTTGATATTGCTCAAGACGCATCAGTGTCCATACTTTTCCAATCATGGCGATATCGTAATAGGAACTGAATGGTGAAACACGAGAATAGTATTCGAGAGCGGCTTCGTAATCCTCCTCTTCATCCACCAGTATCTGAGCGAGGGCGATCCTTGCCCTGTCTGCCAGATCTGTATCTTCAGATGAGGCTCCTGTATTGCTGATAATTCCCTGGAGAGATGCCATGGCTGCAACAATGTTACCTTCTTCAACAAAGGCCACCGCTTTGAGGTATTCTGCTAATGTAAAATACTCACTGGAGGAAGAGATGAAGTCATAGAGCACTCTTGATTCTGCAAATCCCCCCTGGCTGTATGTTGAAAGACCTGCTGCTATATATGCAAGATCGATGAATTTGAAGGTCGGATCGGTTTCTATCAAAGTTTCGAAGTACTCGATTGCTCGTTCATAATCCTGCAGTTCGAAGGAGATAAGCTCAAGCCTGAATAAAGCTTCGGTGTAGTAAATGGAATTCGGGAAGTTAACCACAACGGATTCAAAAGCATCTTTTGCCCAGACAATCGAACCTGTGGTGTAAAGCTCATCACCAAGAAGGAAAGCGCTTTCAGCGTTGGCAAACATGGCATGCTGCCTTCGAAGCTGAACAAGCTCGGTCATGATCCGCTCGAGTCGTTCCTCTTCCCTTGCTATCTGAGTTTCCACTTCCACCAGCTCAGCAATGACCCTTTCCAGGAGTATGCTTGTTGCCTCTGTTGTGTCGGCAGGCTCCGATATTTCAAGTGAATCAATCGCTGTTTGAGCATTCACGGCAGTGAAACAGATGAACAAAATCAGTAAAGAACGAAGCTTCATATCAACAGACCGTTTCTTCAGCGGTTCTCAAGAAGATCACGGAGTCTCTGAAGTTCAGCTTCAGCAGCGCGCCTTCTTGCTTCCAGTTCTTCCAACCGATCTCTTGCTCTTTCAATTCGCTGACGTTCTCGTTCAAGGGCTATCGCTCCGGCACCGAAGATGGGTCCGAACCTTGATTGAACGCCAAATGTTACTTTTGAATTCTGCATGATGTCGGTCTTGTTCTGGCCTGTAGCCGGGAATATCGTCTGCTCTAATTCTGCCCACGCCATCTGAAGCGTAATGTACTCAGTGACATCGTACGATGCCCCTAGATTCAGATCACGCCCATCCTGTTCCAGAATGATCGCGATTGCATCGGATGGATGGTAGACAACTGACCCGAAAAGTCCGTGGGCTACAGAGCTTCCGATACCCATCGCCCCTGAATCCACTATACCAACAAAACGTCCTATGCCTATACCCAGGTTAACCGTAGCTGGAATCCCCAGCACGTACCTGAGGTCTTTTGAAACTACACCGTATGCTGACCAGTTCTGTGCGTGATCATAAGGGTAGAACTGTTCTACACCGGCGGAATCTATCTTGAAACAGTCAACGAATTTTTCTCCCGTAATATTCTGAAGTCCGATCGCGAATGCTGGAACTGCGATTCCCTCATGTAGAATCGCAATTTTTGCATCACCAACAATACCGCCGTCGCCAAGGAACGACACTCCGATCTGACCGTACTTGAAAAGCCCTATATCAAGATGTCCGGTTATCATGAACTCACTGTTTGAAGTGCCTGAGGTATCTTCAACGGAATATATCGATGCTGACAGTGCCATTTCTACTTCTGTATGCTGCAGTACGTACGCATCAGGACAATCCAGAACACCGGAATGCGAAAAGGGAAGAGAACCGGCATGAATAACAGTAGATAGTAGAAGAAGACCAATAATCATATGGTACTTCATAATTCTCCATTCCATAAGCTCTTTGATGAGCATGCAGGCAATATCAATTACCACAGAATATTATTATTGAGTAATTCCGTCCAGGAGTCAACCTCGATTCATGCTGCAGAGCCAATGCCAAAACAGGAATGCAGTGTTGACTTTAATTACTTAAAAGCTAGGATACGTATAGGAGATAGTACATCAGATAAGATGAGGTTATTATGATCCTTTCTTTTCTACTTTCAGCCGCAGTATTACTGCAAATGCCAGAGTGGGAGACAGATATAGGCTGTTTACCCTTGACTGGCCCTCTTCTGGCTGAAAACTCCGCGGGATCAATGGATATTTTCATTGCATTGGGAGATCACGGTCTTGGAGGTTGGACAGGAAGAGGACAGATACTGGATGGATTCCCTGTTTCATCAGATCGGGGAGTATCGGAAAATCCTGCAGCATTCTATTCATCCATCACAGGTAACGTTGTAGTTTATGCTGACAACGCTGGATTTATTCATATGGTCGATCACAGCGGGATCGAGCAGCCAGGCTGGCCGGTGTTTGCAGGGCCGGGTATCATAACGGGTATCTCGGTGGTTGATCTGGATGATGATGGAACCCCTGAGATAGCCTTCGGTTCGGCTGATTCAAGGGTTCATCTTCTCGATATCTATGGCAGCCCTGAATCCGGTTGGCCAGTGGAACTGCCTGCTAAACTTTATTGGCAGCCATCTCAGCTATCACTGGGAGGCAATTCAGGATACGGTCTTGTATGCGCACTGGTAACGACAAGTATATATGTTCTGTCTCATGAAGGATCGATTCTTCCCGGATGGCCAATAAACACAGGGTACACTTCCGGAAGCATCCCGGTAACAGCAGATATCGACGCTGACGGACTCGGAGATGTAATCTTCGCTACATTCAACTGCAGGCTCTATGTAGTTAGCTCCAGCGGCAGCGGAATTGATGGGTGGCCTTTCTTTCTTGATGACAGGCCCACACCCGGAGCAATAGCCATCGGTCATCTGGATCCTGATCTTAGAGGATTACAGCTTGCCGTATCATGCGTAGACAGTTCAGTAACCCTGATCAACGGCAGCGGAAGTATCTCTGGAAAATGGCGTTGGCCGAATGTTACAGACGGCCTTCCGACATCACCGATTGTTACCAGAACCAGCGATGGACTCGGCGTTATAGTTGGATCCGACGCAGGATATGTATACGCCTGGAATGCAGACGGAAACGGTATTGACGGTTTCCCTTTTGACTTTGGTCAGCCGATATCCAAAACCCCGGCTGCAGGGGATATCGACGACGATGGAAATCATGAACTGGTTGTCCTTGGCAGATCCGGCAGACTTGCAGCCTTCACTATTTCCGGCATCAGTACAACGACAAGCTCATGGCCACAGATACTCTGTGATGAATCAAATTCCGGAAGCTATGGAATATCCTACCTTCCAGTCGTCATTGCTGGAAGCATAACGCACGAAGCCTTCGCTGGAGTGACCCTGCCTTACGAGATAAGGGGCGGCAATGTAACAGGTATTTCGGTTGCATATTCGACCAATGCAGGATATTCGTGGATCGAGACCAGCAGTTTCCGTGATAACGGCGGAAGCATTATCTGGTTCAGCGATGAAGATCTTCCGGGACAGGACATAGAACAGTGCGCGCTGAAGGTTACTCCTTACTGCCCCGATGGCCCTGGTGTAAGCGGCCTGTCCAATGTTTTCCATACGGATAACAATATCCCTCCTGCATTGTACCTTTTTACATCGGAGAAAGTATCGGACGGATACTACTATCTGCAATATGCAGTTGAAGATCCAGAGAGTGATGTAATTCAGCTACAGGCGCAGTATTCTATCGATGGTCAGGAAACCTGGCACAATGCCCGTCTAACAGGCAGCATCTACGAGATACCTGCATGGTTCTATGGAGAACCATTCAACTGGAATGCTAACAATGATATCGGCACTCTGGATATTGAGGATTTAGCGCTCCGGGTAAGAGCCGCGGACGCTGATCCTGGACCATGGAGCGTCCTCGGTAACCTTCTTATTGATTCCGAAAGGCTCCTTTGCGGCCAGATAATCGCACCAGAAACAGAAGTCTCCGGCAGGATCACTCTTGGAGTCAGTCTTTCCGATACTCAGGAGAACCCACTGGATGTTCAATACGAGTACTCGACCGATGCGGGCATTAACTGGCAAACCGCTACAGTACTCGAGAGTTCCATTCCAACTGCATCTACTTATCAGTACGAGATCATCTGGGAATCAGATGCGGACATACCCGGGTTCGATGGTGACGAAATTAAATTCAGAGTAGTTCCTGGCAATCTTGAGACCGGGGTAGCAGTGCCATCTTCTCCATTCCATGTAGATAACAACAGTCTCCCGTCAATTACAGTTACATCCCCGGGAACCTGGGAACACTTCGATGGTTCCGTACCGATCTCATTCAGGATATCCGACCTGGAAGAAGATGAAATATCTCTGGTGCTGCAGTACAAACTGGAAGGTTCATCCATCTGGATACCTGCAGTTGGTCTTATCGCAAATGAAGAATACTCACCGTATTCTTACCAATCAACGGTAACCTGGAACTCATCGGAAGATCTTCCGGGAATTGAACCCATGGAACTCAGAATAAGGCTTGGAGCCGTTGATGCGGATACCGTCTTCTCCGAAGCCGCAGGCCCGCTCTCGATCAACAATTCCAGGGTGCCTTCAGTAATGCAGGCTGCTGTGAGTGATATCTCCCTGGAAAACAGCACTATTGCCATATCTTACGAACTGATCGACCATCGGAATAGAACCGTTGATCTTCAGGTTACGATCAGCATGGATAACGGGGATACATGGCATGAAGCATCGGTAACCGGAGATATCTTCGGCAGATCCAGCAGCTTCTACGAAGGTGAATTCATCTGGCATTTTGATGCGGACCTGGAAGACAGACTGCACGAGGTTCTGCTGAAAATAACACCGGTATCCGGTGAAATGCTGGGCAGACCCAAAATCCTGGAGATAACCCTAAGGTAGAGAATACAACGTTACTCTACAAGTCTGAAGCCTAGGAAATAATTACTACCATTCATACCCTTCGACGCAACCTCTTCTTGCATAGAAAAGGTCAGGGCTGTTACTTGTCAAGATACTCAAAAACAACTGGTCCGTACTGGGGATATTTTCAAGTGTGCCGAGCCATCCGTTTTCAATATATCAGGAATGAACAGATATTCTCTACCGTGACTATCCTCACCATAACATGCAATTATGCGGTAAACAGGTCTGAAGCAATCAAAATCCTCGTAACCTTCTGCATCCCCGATGCAAAACAGTCGACCTCCTCCAGAGAAGGTTAACTCCATTGTAACCGGAGTATTCTGTTCCATATCACACCAAGTCACACCGAATGCCTCCGGCCTTCTGCTGGACGGTGACTCCGGCTCAGACCAATAGAGTGCTGCTTCCCATCCGCTGGAGGATTTGTCTATCTCCAGTATCCTACCGCATCTGTGACGCGGATCTGAAATATCTCCCCCTATCAGAAGACCTGCCTCAGATAATGCTAAGTAGGTGTCGCTGCTTGGGCCACTTCACGCTGTTGAGGGTAGACAACTCAATAAGGGAGATAGCCATCATCCGGTCGTCGTATTTGGAGTACTTCAATACATCCACTTCACAGACCTTATTCAGGAATGAGGTCCACCATACTACAACAAACTCTATTGCTGAGCACGCTTGGGATTCGTATTATTTGTCTATGATAAAAGAAATACCGTTTACCACAGAGAATCTCGCAGGAAGCAGTATGTGTCTTGGTCTGGGTCTAAGCTGGGTTAAGCCAATCCAAACTTTCAAATTTGTCAAAACAGCAAGATTGAATGTATCTAGAGGATTTGCGATAGGACTACTGCTTCTGCTTTCTCTACTGGACATCAGATCACATGTTTAAGACTAAGAAAAGACGGCTCCGAAATCAATCCGGGGCAACTTCAGTATAGAGCCTATGAGTGGTGTCCAGAAGAGTTATTAAACTATGGGGTTTTTAAATACTCGGAAAGGCAAAACTAGAACCATGAGGAAATTCCTGCCGATGGCTGTGATACTTCTTATTGCTACGCTACTTTACATTCCCACTCTCCGGACGGGATTTCTTACCGATGACTTTCTTGATTGCAACCATACTCTTCGGGAAGTTCCAGCTGCCTTTTCCAGCCAGTATGGAGGCGGATATAGACCATTGATGATTCTCAGTTGGGCACTGGATAACAGAATATGGAGTGCTGAGAATCAGACAGGCTGGCATGTAACCAACCTGATACTCCTACTGGTATCTGCATTTCTTGTTTACATTTTTCTTAGTCGGTTTCTCAGGAAACCTGCAGCAATCTATTTCGGCACAGCTCTTTTTATGTTTTCCTATCCCATGGCAGTTGCTGTTGCACGGGTATCGTGGAGGACAACCATTCTAGCTCTAATCCCTTTTCTAGCCTCTCTCATTCTGATATCGATCTGGAGTAAAGACTCCGGAAAAAGGTGGATGCCAGTTGCCGCAGCATTTCTCTATCTCATTTCACTGCTGGTGAAAGAGACTGCTCTTGCAGCTCTTCCTGTAATGGCAATGGTGGCATTCTGCTCGGTTGAAAACGAATCAAAGTGGCGGAAAACGGTTCTGGCAATTGTCATAGGTCTCGTACCACTGATCATTTATGGAGTGTTAAGATACCGTGCAATGGGTTTCGGTGTGAACTATGTTGATAGCACTTCTTTCGGTCCATTAATGCTGAAGAACATTTTGTTGCAGAATTCAATAGTCTGGCAGCCCTGGCTGTCCGGTGTTTCAGCAAGATTACTTATTCTCCTTTATCCGGTTGCAGTGTACTTCGGAATTCCAAAGTGGAAGAATCGGATTCTCGTGTTCTCCCTGGGTATCTTTCTCATACTTCCAGTGAGTAATCTAACAATAAGACCTGATTTTTCTGTAGCAGCACTTCCCGGATCTGCTCTTTTTCTGGGCTTTCTTGTCCAGAGACTTCATGGTAGAAAATTTCTTTATCCAGCACTTACAGTATTCTTTGCTGGCATCATTCTCTTTTCCAGGGACGAGATCAGAACTCTGGGAATGGCATCGGACTACCTTGATAGAACCACAATGAGACTGGCAGAGATAGCAGATGAACTGCCGGGAGATGGACCGCTTTTTGTGGATGGTGTAGCTGATATAGTTGGAGTCTATGGTACATTCTGGCCAGGTGAGTACATGGTTCCCATGGAATGTCTGGGAATTCAGCCGCGTCGTTTTGTAACTGGAACAGACAGAATATGGGAAACTCTAACCACCGAGGACGATTCGGGATTCCTCGTTTTTCTGTCTGATGATGCAATTCACTACACTTCTGTACCTGTTTCAGTTGACATGTATCCTGAACTGCTGGACACTACTCTACTAGTGACTGGCAGTATTCCAGCAGGTAACTTGATCAGGTATCCATCCTGCACGGGACCTGAAGAATCCGGCTCTCTTAACCTTGTCTCTCAGATGTTTCCAGATTCAGTGATAACTATTGTTCCGGAAGTCAGAGAAAGAACTGCACTGTATGATCTGGCGGCAGCACCGCTGTGGCTGACTTCTGATGAAACCTTAGTCATCCTGGTCGAAAGTCCAATGCAGCTTGTTTTTTCAAGCAGGAATGTATCTCTGGAGAGGGCTCTGGAAAGAATGGAAGCAAAACAGGAGTTCAGATAATCCTTTCGACTGAACAGACGGGACACCTCAGATTTCCCGACGAGGTGCATGCGGTCTGTTGAGGGAGTATGAGCATTTTGCGAAATGTACGAACCATTTGCACAACACCTCCGGGCTGTCACAACGGCTGCGGGATAATTGCGGCGGTCGACGATGGACGAGTCACGGAGATCTGCGGGGATCCGTCAAATCCTTTCAACGACGGATCTCTCTGTCCCAGAGGGGCAGCCCTCCGGGAAACAGTATACCATCCCGACAGGCAGCTGCATCCGCTGATAAAAACCAGTGCAGGCTGGAGGAAAGCATCCTGGAATGAGGCTCTGGGAATGGCCGGGGACGCATTTCTTAAGGCAAGGGAGAAGCACGGTCCCTCCAGCGTGATCTTCTGTAAGGGCACAGGAAGGGACATCGGCCCCTGGCTCTCACGCCTTGCATATAGCTTTGGAAGCTCAGAATACTACGCCCTGGGACCCGGCAGCGGCAGCGCCTGCCTGATGCCCAGGATGAGTGTTACAAACGCTCTTTTCGGCGGTTTCATGGTTGCCGACTGTTCTCAGTATTTCCCGAAGAGGTACAATGATCCTCGCTGGCGCCTTCCGGAGTGCATTCTGATCTGGGGCTCAAACCCAGTGGACTCAAATCCCGACGGCTTCCTGGGGCAGTGGATAGTTCAGTGCCTGAAACTGGGTTCGAGGATGATAGTGGTGGATCCCAGAGAAACCTGGATGGCCAGAAGAGCCGATCTGCATCTTCAGATAAACCCCGGAACGGATGCTGCGCTTGCCATGGCTTTTCTTCATATGCTCTTCAAAGAGAATATGGTTAAGACCGAATTCACAGAAAGATGGGTGAACGGAGCGGATGAGGTGCGGAAGCAGTCGGAGCTCTTCTCTCCAGAAATGGCATCCGCAGAATGCGGGATTCCCGCCCGGGACATCATCAGTGCCGCGCTGCTGTACGGTCAATCGGAACCGGCTGCTCTACATTGGGGTGTATCGGTGGACATGTCTCCATCCGCTCTTGGAACTGCTCACGCCCTGACATCGCTGGTCGTCCTTTCGGGAAACCTCGATGTACCCGGCGGGAATGTCATTGTGACCGACCCCTTTGGGATAAGCAGAAGGGGAGTTGATAGAAAACTTGCTGAGAGTCTTCAGAAAACGAAAACAGGTATCTCTGAGTATCCCATGATCGGCAGCGGAGTACCTTACGCACTTGCGGATACACTTCTGGATGAGATTGAGAATGGGCGCAGTATAGAATGCGCATGGTATCAGGGAACCGGGCTGACCGCAAACGGTTTTGCTGAACCGAAACGTGTAGGAAAACTACTGAGCAGAACGGGATTTTCCGTTATGGTGGACCTGTTCATGAGCCCGGCTGCTGATGAACTGGCGAATATCTTCCTTCCGGTATGCACATGCCTGGAACGCTCGGGCATTCGGAACTGGTGGTACCAGCTTGCGGCTTTCGACAGGGTTATAGAACCGCTGGGGGAAAGCCGTTCTGATATGGAGGTGGTTCTTTCCTTTGGCAGGATAGTAGCCCGGGAGCACTTTCCATGGTCTGAAGTGACGGAGTGGTTTGATCACATCCTGAAGCCCTCCGGACACACATGGAGCGAGCTGTGCCGGAAGGGATGGCTGATGCCGGGAACTGAGTACAGCAAACACCTCACAAATGGCGGGTTCAACACACCCACAGGAAAAATAGAACTGCAGCCCGGACTCATGGAAAAATCCAGTCTCCTACCAGCTCCCTGGTATGTACCTCCTCCCTCTTCAGAGAAGAGAAAGAAATACCCTCTGAAGCTCACCACCGGAGCCAGAAGCCCCCTGTACTTTCATGGAGAACACAGGAATGTTCAGCACCTGCGTGAACTTGAACCGTTACCCGTGGTTGAGGTACACCCTGATGATATGCCTCACGGGATCAGGGCCGGGGACTGGATTCTTCTTGAATCACCCTGGGGAAGCTGCATAAGGGTGGTTAATTCTTCGCTTCTGATTAAGAAAGGTGTCCTCTCTGCAAGCCACGGATGGAAAGGCCCGGGACTGAATATTAATGACCTGCTGACTTCCGGAATGCAGGGCAGAGGCGGATTGGGATACCCATTCCGATGCCTCCCATGTCGTATTTCCGGACCGGTAGATGCCCCGGAGGAATACAGGAATGCTCCCGCAGTTAAATCAGCTGATATAGAGATTATTGAAGATGTGCAAACCATCTGGTGCACAGGCTGCAGGGCCTGCGCGGTGGCCTGCGTGATCCATACTGGTATTCACGGTATTGTGGTCCGCCTGAAGGATGGTGAATGGACACCTGGATTCACATCCTCCTGCCTGGGGTGCAGTGAACCTCCATGCGTGGCGGTTTGTCATACAGAGTGTCTGATAAGGACAGGAAATGTTTGAGAAGACCGGATTCCGAACTTCCGGTCTGAAGCATATACCTCTGAAAACAGCCCTTGAAGGAATTGTTAATGCTGAATTTCAGACTGTTGAATTCTGCCTTGAGCACCCGGAAGCTTCACTGTCAACCATTGAACTGGCCGGGAGAATGGGGCTGGGTATTTCATCAGTGAGTTATCACGGAAAAAGAGATGGTCCGGTCACAAGACTGAAATTCGGAAAACGAGCCATCAGGATGGCTGCTGAATCCATGGTTGATGTAGTAGTTCTCGGATCACCCCTTCGCGATAGAGAGAATTTTCTCAGGGAAGCAACGGATCTGTATGACATGTGCTGCAGGCTGGGAGTGAAACCGGCCTGGGAAACGGAACCCGATACTGTGCTCGATGGTATTGACGAGTTCAACATGCATATAGTACCCCTTGGACCTCTTGCCGGTATCAATCTGGATGCCGGCCATCTTCATCTTCAGGAGCGCTGTACGGTAGAGAATATCAAAGTGCTGGGAGACAGGATCTTTCATGTGCATGTTGAAGGGATGAGCCGTTCCGAACACACGCACCTGATCCCCGATAAGGGTAATATGGTGTGGCAGGATCTGTTTTCCGGTCTTGCACAGGCTCGTTACGGAGGATCTCTGACCATTGATCTCTTTGATTTACCAGCTGACTGGAGAGGATATCTGCAAAGGGCAAATATTGCTCTGAATACCCGGATAAACTATTATAAACATCATCAGATACTCTGTTAAACGGGAGGATTCTTGAGGAACATCGCGCTTGGTGTCGGGCTAACTTCTGCCTGCACATTCTCTTGCAGGCATTGTTATTCCGGTGGAGGAAAGAATCCGGTGGAAATGGACAGGGATACGCTGTTCCGCTTTCTCTCCGCATGCAGTGTGGAATCCATCAATCTAGGTACCGGTGAATCCTATCTTTATCCCGGTTTTCACAATATTCTTGACGAACTGTTCGGTATGGGAATTCCTGTTGCCCTGACCACAGCCGGGCCAAGCATAGATGCGATGTCGGATGAAGAGATCAGACGAATTCACGATGTGGATTTCTCTCTGGACTTTCCACAAAAAGGTCTGCACGACGAATGGAGGGCCGGGGGTGCATTCGATATGGTACTCAGAGGAATTGAACGCTGCAGATCACTTGGCGTTACCGCTTCTGTTGCCATGTGCCTGATGAGGCAGAACGCATCCCGTGTGAAGGAAATGTGCTCCCTCTGCAGGAGCCTTGGTGTATCACTACGGGTGAATGTTTACAAAGCAATTAAAGGAAAAGAATATGAGCCTGATTATCATTCCTTCTGGAGCGCCATTCAGACCCTTTTTCAAGAAGCTGAGGCTATTGCCAGCTCCGAGCCGGTTATAAACGCGGCACTGGCGGCAGGAAACGGATTAATAGATTTCTCTAGAAAGGGCAGCCCGTGCGGTGTATCTTCTCTCCGGCTTAAACCGGGCGGACAGATAATGCCATGTGTGTACTGGGATCACAGCCCTGTTAGAATGGAGAAATTCCTGTCCGGAGAGATGGACCTTCCGTCAGGATGCGAGCTTTCCCTGCCGGATTTCTGTGACGGCTGCGACTGGTTAAATATATGCCGCGGAGGCTGTTCAGGGCGACGGCTATATACAGGGAAATCCGAACCGGATATCTACTGCTTCATGAAAGATGGACGTTCAGTACCGGAACTCACTCAGAAACCTGCACTATCCGGAGACGACTACATACACGCCTCGTACCTCTGTACTGTGATAGCTGAATTCAGTGAATGAGTAACGGATCATCGTTTCTGCACACCTTCGAGGTGAGAGGTGAAAAGGTTTACTTTCATTCTCTTACACTTGAACTGTACAACTCACCGCAGGAATGTCCCATTCCCGCGGAGGAGCAGGAACTGCTCACTTCGTACCGCAGAAAAGCCGGGGAGAACAACGGCATCGTAATGGGCTGCATGTTCCTGACAACGCGATGCGTAAGAAGTTGCGGGTACTGTTTTATGCAGGGGATCAGGCCGGGGGATATGACTCCCGCAGAGATAGATGCTGGACTGAAGCTGATGGGAAAGGGACCGGCCGACCTCCTGCTGTACGGTGGAGAACCGTTTTTGAGGCCTAATCTTATCCTTCATGTGATCCGCCGGGCTCGAAGCAGCGGCGCGGATATAAACCTGTCCGCCGCTACAGGAGGTGTACCGGTAGATCCCTCGCTTGCCGGTGAGCTGGCTTCCGAAGGCACATTCATAATTGTGTCCATGGATGGCCCTCCCGCTGTACACAACAGCGCAAGACCACTTATTCGTGGAAGAAATTCGTTCGAAAAAGCTGAAGAAGCTTTCCATGTGTTCAGGAATGCGGGATGCAGAGTGGGTATATCCGTTACAATAACAGAAAAAAACATTAAAACGGTCAGGGAGGATTTCATATGGCTCATAGAGAATTTCGAGCCGGATGACATGGGACTGAACCCATGGCTGCATCCAATTGCTGGCGGCAGGGCAAATCCTATGCAGGCCACCGGTCCGGGCATTCTCGAAACCGTTGTTTCCTGCATGGAAACAGCTATTGAGCGGGGGATGTATATAGAACAGCTCGCCAGAAGGGTAAGGCCATTCGTCAGACGGATTCCAAGGCTAAAGGACTGCGCTTCCGCCGGAGGCAGGCTGGTACAGATACCTGGAGGAACAGCAGGCACCTGTGACTGCATGACCGTCTGCGGTGATCATGGTGTCAACCTGAAAGACACCGATGATATACGAAATCTTCTTACCGACTTCAGGGATCTCTCTCCTGTGAATTTTCCAAAATGCATTACCTGTCCTGCCCTTGCTCTTTGCGGGGGGGGATGCAGATACGATGCGCTCCATTCCTCCGGAGTATTGAAAGGGTCCCGATCCGAAAGGTGTTCCTTCGAGAGGGAATTCCTCAAATGGATGATAGAAAGATCGGTCATGTATGGCAGGGAGTCACTCGTTCCGGCAGGTGGTTTTGATACCGGCGCCATGCCCATGCCTGTTGGAACCATGATCGGTGAAGAGCAGAGTGTGGACACTTGATCTGGAAACAGGGCGGCACCTGGTTTGATTCTGTAACGCTGCGGATCTCCGTGGGAGTACCGCTGGAGGATCGCAATGCAGTTGCTCCGCCGGTACCTCAAGCTGAAGTAAAAGCAATCCAGGCTGTAGTAACCAGACGATGCAACCTCTCGTGCAGCTACTGCAATGTGAAGCTGTCGGGAGATTCTCCCGATGATATGACCTTCGAAACTGCTGACCGCGTGATAAGGACCGCAAAGGATGCCCCACCGGGCAGGCTGGTGATGGTCACCGGCGGAGAGCCTCTCCTGGTCCCCGAAACAACTTTTCGTATTCTGAAGAATGTTGATCCGCCGAAAGTTCTTTTTACAAATGCCACACTTATAACTCCGGAGATCGCTTCGGAGTTGAAACGGATGGAAGTATCTCCAGTTGTTTCGCTGGACGGTACGGAAAGTGCCCACAATTCACAGCGATGCGATTCCTGGACCGAAGCTGCGGAAGGTCTGGATTTTCTAAGGGAAGCCGATGTACAATGCGGAATATCAACCGTGGTCGGTCATCACAACTGGCGGAATATCTCCTCCGGAATGGAACAGATGTACGAGAGATTCATACCGGTCAGTATGGGGTTCAATATTCTTCACTGGACGCATGAGAACTTTGATCCGATTTCGGCTGAAGCATACACTGATGCGATCGGTAAAGTGTTCGATATTGCTCTGAAGCACGGGATTTTCGTAGATCAGATTGCACGGAGAATAGACCCGATCATCAGCGGTGTGTACAGACACAGGGACTGCGCCGCTCTGGGGGGCAAAATTGTATTTCATCCAGATGGCAGAACATCGAACTGCATAAGCGGAAGATCAAAGGAGGACTGGTCGAACAGAATTCCTGCGGTGATGGACTACTGTTCACAGTGCAAGGCCGCGGGGATCTGCGGTGGAGGCTGTGCCTGGGACGGGATTTATCTCGGGGGCAAGGGAAAACCGGATCCACGGCACTGCATGTGGGTCAGGCACATACTGGATCGTTTTCTGGAGGATGTGGAAGAGCACTTCCCCGATGGTCCTGTTTCCCGCATGGAATTGAAGAAGAAGTACGGCATGCTGGTAACAAGAGGAAGCTCCCCCCTGACAGGATCAATAGGTCATCGAGCATGACAGATACCTCACACTGGAACCCCGGGCATGCCAGGAAATACACGGCGAACAGAGTGTACTCGGCTGCAGATGGATACATACTGGAAGAACTGAGGAGGATATCACCTGATACCGTTGTTGAAATCGGTTGTGGACCAGGAATTATTGCAGAGAGATCGTTTTTTATAGAGAAATACATCTGCACGGACATAACAATCGAATTTCTCAAAGCGGCCTCAAAGGCCGGACCGTCCTGTGTCTACCTCAACTGCCGGGCGGAGACCCTTCCGTTCCGTAACGCTGCGGCGGATTGCGTGGTGGCCATGGCTGTCCTTCATCATCTATCGACAGAGGCTCTCAGGTTCTCACTGAACGAGATACATAGAATTCTGAAACCGAACGGTATCTTTCTTCTTCTGGAAGACTGGTGTTTCGAAAAGGGAATCACCGGATTTGAGGAGGAAGCCAGAAGGTTCCGCTTCAGAAACGGTTCCGATGAAAATCATCTAACAGCGGATAACTGGCTGCAGGAGATACGGGCAGCCGGTTTCTCCTGCAGGGATCCTGTCTGGACGGAGAGACCATTTCATACGTCCTCTCCCCATATCCTCAGGTGGCCCGAAGCGGAAAGAAAAGTGAGAATGATGGCTCTTGAATCGATAAGGAAGTAATGAAGATTCTGCTGCTTCAGACCTGGCTCGGTAGAGAACAGCATCCGGTACTTCCCCTGGGACTTGCCTCTGTCGCAGGTTCACTTGAGAAGCATCAGGTCTGGATAGAGGACCTGAACCTCAGCAGGTCGCCCATGGATAAACTCAGGTCTGCCCTCGCGGAATTCAATCCTGACGCTGTGGGGTTCAGCCTGAGAAATGCCGACACTACTTCTTTCAATGATCGATACAGTTTCATTCCCCGGTGTCTTGAGCAGATCGAACTCACCTCCCGACTCTGTCCGAATGCTCACATACTCGCAGGAGGAGCAGGTTTCAGCATCTTTGCAGAACAGATCATGGATCAATCTCCCTACATCCACTGCGGTGTAACAGGGCACGGTGAGCGTATTGCTCCGGAACTGATCAGTCAAAGGGCCTGTGGTCTCTTTCACGGAGAAAGGGGGGATTTCGTTTCTCCGCGCTTCGATCTTCTTTCTATATCATCCTACCTTCCTTTCGAGCAAAATCTGGCAGTGGGCGTGGAAGTGAACAGGGGATGTGACCGCAGATGCACGTACTGCTCCTATCCTGCCATATCCGGAAAGAGCGTTCAGGAAAGATCCTCAGAACTGATCAATCGCGATATCAGGCAGCTTGCTGCCCTGGGCTCCCGCCACTTATTTCTGATCGCTCCAGTTCTGAACAATCGAAAGGCAAGGGGAATGGAGGTGGCCTCAATGGTCGGATCTCTCGATTCCGGGATTACCTGGGAAGCATATCACTCTGCACTGGATTTTGATGGAGAATACGCTTCATTTATCCGGGACTCAGGATGCACCGCGGTTTCCTTTTCTCCAGACGGAGGAACTGCAGGGCAGATGGAGAGAGTTGGAAAGGATTACAATCCGGTCCTGCTCGAATCAGCGATTACCCTCGCTGTTTCCAATGGGATTGAAATATCGCTGAATATCTTTCCCTGGGATGCCGCCGGAGGTGTACACGAGATGATACGGGCCTTCCGTAACGGCGCACGGTGGGGCAGACTTGCCGGATCAGGGTTGAGAAGGTTAAGATTCAGTTTGATACGGAAGCATCCAGGGACTCCATTTGCACCTGCTTCCGTCTCTCTGAACGGCAGGCTACCGATGAAGGAGTTCAACAGACCTTCCGCGTTAGGAATGCTTGCCTTCCGAGCGATGGAAAGAATATATGGAAGGAATCTGAATAAGACATGAAGGTTCTGATACTGGCAGCCGGGACAGGAAGCAGGCTGGGAGCGGGAATACCAAAGATACTGGTCGAAGTCAGCGGGAAGACCATTCTCAGCCGTCATGCGGATTCTCTGACACGGGCGGGAATTTCATTGGAAAAAGTCACGGTAGTTACCGGTTACAGATCTGATGATGTGACAGAATCCTGCAGGATTCTGGGGTTGAAAGCCGTTTACAACCCGCAGTGGAACACTCCGGGTACTTTTTCATCTTTTTTCGTGGTACCTCCTTCAAGCGGTTCTCTGCTGATCGTACACGGGGATCTGGTATGGGAAGCAGGTCTTGCCCTGGGTACCCTTGAAAACCGCGGAGATATATCTGTACCTGTAGACCCGCGAAACAGAGCTGATGAAGAAGCCATGAAGGCGGAAGTTCGCGGAAGCCGGCTTCTTCGCCTCTCGAAATCTCTACCTGTTTCCAGATCCACCGGAGAATCCATGGGCATGTTCTTCGTCCGTCATCACAGGGAAATTCACAGGCTTTCAGAGCGTTTAGCGGATAATCCTTCGGCGAATTTTGATGATGCTGTGAATATTGCTGCAGCTTCCCTCAGGACGGAAGCATGGATCACCGATCAGTTCGTCTGGGAAGAGGTAGACACGCCGCGTGATCTCGCAGCAGCCGGGATTAAATTTCCATGATACATCAGCCGGAAACCTGGGAACATGTCTGGAAGGACAGAGCCTCGCAAAATGGACTTATCCCCAGAGCAGGCAGGCTGCTCGCGTCACACGGAGATCTTCAGAAACTTGTTATGAAGATACTGAAGAGAAACTGCAGAATTATGCAGAATACCCGCATACTTGAGGTAGGATGCGGATCGGGTCCTGTAGCCGGTAGGCTGAAGCGGCTTACGCCGATGGTGTACGGTGTTGATATCTCACGGGCTGCAGCGGAACTGACAAGTGAGACCGGAGTGTCCGTAGCCGTGACCGATGCCCGTGAACTTCCCTTTAAAGATGGAAGCTTCGATCTTGTGTACAGCACGGGTGTTGTTGATCTGTTCGATGATGCTTCCGCTGCTGCTATCCTCAGGGAGATGGTCAGGGTTACATGTTCGGGCGGTCGGACAGTGATTATTACCGCATGGAAAGGCTGCCGCCTGCATGAGACCATCAAGAATTACCTGATCAGAAAGGGACGCTGGCGATACGGACCCAAGCGAACCTTCGCTTCACTTGAACCCTTTCTGCAGATAAGCGGAATACGTATCAGGGAAAAGTCAATGGGAGCCTTTTTTCAATTCAGGTTTGTATCGTATCTTTTTGAGGAGCATAAGCTGGCAAGGAGGATGTATCACGGTGTTTACCTTGTGCTTTCAATCCTCCTCCGACCACTGAACCGGCTACCAGGCGCAATACTTGTAACCATGGCGGAAAAAGAATGAACAGAATCCCTGATGTTCCAAAGCTCAGAACCATCTGTCAGCCGGACGATCTGGATGTCTGCCTGTACAGGAAACTGGTCACCCGTAAATTTTCCATTTACCTGACGGCACTTTTCCTCCGCACGGGACTGTCTGCAAACTGCGTCTCTCTGATTAAAGGTATTCTTGCCTGTGCTGGAGCTGCTCTCTTTGCTCCGGGTAAACCTCTCTGTTTCATCGTGGGTGCTTTTCTTCTTCAGCTTTCCTTCGTTCTTGATGCTTGTGACGGAGAGGTGGCCAGATTCACGGGGAGCAGCCGCAGAGCGGGTGGTGAATTCATCGATAAGATCGGGGATGCTGGTTCCAGAGGACTCTTTTACGGTGCCTGGGGATGGGGTGTTTACAACCTGAACGGTGATCTGCGAGCTGTTGCAGCCGGAACTATAATGGCCGGTCTCTGGCTTGTGGTCAGGTTCTGCGCGGTGGAGACCCTCCTTGAGAGTTTTTTCAATCACGCAGGGACCCCGGCGAGCGGGAGTGAGCAGGAATCCCTGAAAATGCTGTTTGTCAGAAATTCTCGTCGCGGCAGGATCGAATACCTGCTTTCCGCACTGTTTCACCCATGGATGAACATGGCTGCAGCGGCAGCCATATTGTCATTCTTTCCAGGCTTTTTCTCAGGTTTATTCTGGAGCTATTTCATACTCTGGATCATAAATACAATCAGAAAGGTTCGAAGCGGATTCAGAATATCGAACTTTGAAAGACCAACATGATCCGTGTCGTTCTTGACCTTCTCAATTGCCTCCATCTTCTTGGTTCTGCGTTACAGGTAATTCCATTGCCTGGTATTCCGGTGGCTATTCATCCATTGGACAGGGGGATTGCGGTAGCATGCATCGATCCATCCGTGATCTGTACTGTGGATACCGATTTTGTGGTGGATGTTCTGCCTTGGGGAGTGATGCAGCCTCGTGATATCTGCCTTTGGAACGGAGAACTCGCTGCATCAGACTTCGCAGGTGAATCTATCGTCATGAACGACCGGGTGATACCTCTTCCGGGCAGCCCGGACGGGATATGCGAGGTCTTCTGGAACACTCCTTCCGCTCCTGAATTAGCTGTGGCTCTGTTTGACCGAGGAATCGTTGTCCTTGTAGAGCAGGACGGTACGGTTTCGACTCTTCTGAAAATGCCGGGGGTCAAATCGCTTTCTGCATGTGATGCAGATGGAGACGGAGATATGGACCTGTTCGCTGCAGGCTGCGGAAGCGGTGTGATCTTCGTGGAAAATCGGTTCTCACATCCTGTTACACATTATGTCGGCACGATTCAGGTCGGAGTAAAGAGATGCCAGGCAGTTGACATGGACGGAGATTCCGCAGTGGATGTGGCCGGCATTGCTTGCGCTGATGGAGGGGGCGGCTGGTGGAGAAATCCGGGCGACATTGATGCCCTGTGGGAATTCCATGTGTTAGACAGCTCTCTGAGCGGACCGAAGGACATCTGCTGCCGGGGCGACAGCATTGTGATCGCTTCAATGTTCAGCGATGTTTTTATTTCATTCATGCCCGGTATCAGGCTGCCGGAGGGCTTCTTATGCAGCTATATCGCAGGCGAGGGAGATGTTATCCTTGGACACAGATTGGGATTTCTCATCCGTGTACGCTCTCTGAATGAGTTGCAGACTATCTGAGAATGTATACATCCTGCCCGGTATCCAGTGATCCTGATGGCTCGTAATAAAAGATTTCCATATCAGCAGCAAGGATATTTCGAAAATAGGTGTCAGGATGGTAGGCAAGGCAATAGTTCGCCCCGGAGCATTCGGGTTCAATCACGACGAGTCTTCCCGATCTGAACTTTGCAGCTTCCTTCTCAGTAAGTTCACCTATCCGGTTCTTTCCCTTGACTGTTATAAGGAGAAAGCCTCCCGGTTTCAGAACACGGCGCAGTTCGCTCAACCAGTGTTTCTGAAGATCTTCCCGAAAATGACCGAACACAGCGACTGCGTATACGAAATTGAAGCTGTTATCTGAGTATTCCAATACTGACTCAAGTCCGTTGGTGTTGAACCGGCCGAAGGTCAGATTGTGCCGGGACCATTCTATAAGCTCCGGGTTTATATCCGTACCAAATACTTCTACCCCTTCGAGGTTCTGCAGGTGCCTTGCAATTCGACCGCAGCCGCATCCGAAATCAAGTATCCTCTCGAATTCTTCGATTTCCCTTCCGCTCTTCTGAAGAATATTCAGAATTGCAGTAATTCCCCTCTTTCCAGTAGAGAAATAATGAACAGGATCGTAATTCGCAGCTACCTTGTAACAGAGATGAGGATGCGGATAAGGAAGACCATCCGGCGCAAGTTCATTGCCGTGCAGAATTCGCCATTGGAGAGTTTTCCATTGCCCGATCAGTTTTCTGTATACATATCTTCCTGCATGCAGAAGGTGAATGGATCTCAAAAGATTACCGATTGTTTTTCTCATTTTCATTTTATATCGCTATTCCGGTCGAGTCATCGTTCAGTGAAGCTTCCAGCCGTCTGTAGGAGCGTCCCAGATGTCTGTAAATAATCGCTGGATCGTATGATGCATTGTTAGATACAGGTGATTGAACCATTCTATTAACATGCAGGAACAAAGCCCGAGCATCCGGTATTCTCCCGGCGCGGAGTAATCTGCAGCCCAGATTTAGTGCTTTAACAAGTTCCGGTTCGTACAATTGATAGTAATCAGATGTTACAATAGTGCTGCGGGTAGGTTTTCTTCTGACTGTTCTCCATAGTTTGCGGGCAGTTCTGTATATGCTCTGACTGCGTTTCAGTGATTGGCCCAGTTTCTGTCTTCTCCGGAGAGATTTGAAAGAGTCCATGTGAATACTCCGGGATGGCACTTCAAGATCGATGAGGTGGTTTCGCAGCTCCGCTGAAGATGTAAGGACAGTGGACCACATCCCTTTATGAGTGAATATGAATCGAAGATCATGAACCCCGAATGCTGAAGCCATTTCAAAGGCTTTCCTGAGCTGATCATCATTGTCGTTGTGGTTGAAAAGGATGTATCGCCATACGATGCGAACGGATGATCCGGAGGATCTGGCAGTTCTGGCAAATGATTCCATGTAACCGGATGCTCTTTCGTAGTTTCCACCAACCCTGTATTTTTCAAAATTCTCCTGGTCCACCCCATCTATGGAAAACTGTATCTGATCCAGACCGGAGAATACGTGCCTTTCATCAAAATCTCCATGAGCGTTCGTTATCAAAGTGAGAAACGCGTTAGGGTAGTACTTCCGGGCCAGCCTTACTATCTGCCAGAGATCAGGGTTCATAAGAGGTTCTCCATGACCCGAAAAATCGAATGTTCGAATGTCGATCCCGTTCCTGGAGAAATCCTCCAGCACTTTCCTGAATACAGAGGGTGAGAGTGTGTGAGGCGGCTGCAGCCTGTCCCTTTCGCAAGGCGTTGCGCAGGCTTTGCATTCCAGTGTGCACCTGGAAGAGGGTTCCACCTGCATAACGTTGATTACCCGGTTGCTGAAGCAGGGGTAACCCACGAAAGACAGGCAATAACATCCCGGACAGGTTTCGGGGAATGGCAGAGTATTTCCAGCGAGCTTCTCTGCTATCAATGCACATGGGCCGTCGGCAGAAACAATACAGGACATATCCTTCCGGGTATCGTACTTCAGCAGAATTTTATCACTTCCGGCATCGTCCCAGCAGACAAAATTGCCATTTGCCCGGAGAAAGAGACTGTCCACACTGGGGCATTGCATTCCTGTATCCTTCACTCAGTTAATGGCGGGTCAGAATAGATCTGACACCTCGGACTTCCCGCCGGTAAGCATGAAAGTAAGGGGTGCTCTCTCCCGCAGAGAAGTCATCATTATGCAGGCAATCTCCCTGATATCCCACTGGGCATGTGCATCTTCCCGAAGCCTTGAAAAATGGTAGAGTTCTCGTCCATTCATGCTGAGAACCACCCTTCTCCTGTGGGCGTTCGTCAGCATATAGGGATACAGCTTCTCCAGTGAGCCTGCCGTTCTTTCCGCTGAAAGTATGCCTTTCATAAAATCATCCTCAAGACCGGCATTGGAAATACTGGTGGGAACCGTTACCCCAAGAATCGGATCGTAGACCGAGACAAGCCTGCTGCATATGCGGTGCCTTTTCAGCTGAGCATACGCGGTTGCTGAAAGAACCAGCTGGAATTCAGCTCTGAAAAATTCCCATATCCTGGGGAGAGAATCGTGTATCCCAAGCCCACAAAGGGCATCTTTGAAAAGCTCCTCCCTGCTCTGTACATCAAGTTCAGACCAAGCTACCGCCGCGGAATCAAGGGAGCTGCCCCGGCTCCATTGAACAAGCAGGGACCCTGCTTTTGCATCGTCATCGCAATCCAGCAGCATTACGTTTTCAGGTGGAGGGGACTCTACAGGAGACAAAGAATGAGCGAACGAGTCCATGGCTGTGGGCTCGAGAAACAGGAACAGCGAAGGAGCGGCTTCCATCACCAGTTCAAGAAGTCTGACGGCAATCATCCTTACTTCCCGGAAGGGATGACAAGACAACCTTCTCACCATCAGCTCCAGTTCTCTGGCGTTGACCGTCATACCCATCTGGCATGATGTGGCGAGAGGAAGTACGTACCTCGCGTCCTCCTTCGCCCTTTCCTTCTTAAGGCCACCGCTGCGGAGGTTTTCGTAGATTTTGTTGTAGAGCTGAAATAGTTTCGAGGCGCATTCGCGATAATTCTCATTCTCGTCCCTGTTCAACTCAGGGGGCAATACAAGATCTTCACCTATGCGGATGTACCTCTGTGATTTTTCTGTAAAACTGGCCAGACGGAAACTCTGAAGCTCCTCTGCAGCAAGCCTTGAAATATCAAGTATGTCAAAATTGAAAACTGCATGCTCGGCAACCGACCCGTGGCCGTAATCGAAGATGATACATCTGTTGGATGCCCTTGCTTTCTCCACTTCCGCAGCGGCTTCCTTCCGGAGAACGTTAATCGGTCTGGGATCCCGGCTTATTCGAGCATATGCGGCTGAAAGCGTTTCCGGGGTATTGCCCCCGTTCTGTATATCGGTGTTGTATCCAGCCAGCTGGATATTCATTATTCCCCTCTTCCGCCGTTCGTTGCAAGCTCCGCTGTGATCATTGCAAGCGGATGATCGAAGGGAAGCCTTTCAAACATGAGATATTTTAACCTTGCCAATCTGGAGGACCGGGAAGGCAGCTTAAGAACATCTTCCCACCAGCAGATAATTTTTTTAACGTCCACGATGTAAGGCATCAGCTCAAAACCGTCCTCGATTTCATCGATCGAATCAATGAAACTGCCCAGAACTCCTGACATATATCCCAGTTTTTCCATCAGCTGTCCAGAAGGACCACCCGAAACGGCATTCTCAAGTTCCAGAAGAAGGGATTCAGTCCCGGTTCCCGTATGCCAGGGAAGGTAATGAAAGCCGCTGAGAATATCCCAGGCCTGCGGCATATCCCCCAGCTCGGAAGGAAAGCCGCAGCTGACCCCGGAAGCCTGCAGAAGCGTATAGACGGCATGAAGGGCCACTGGAAAGCATGATGAAGGATTAAGAAGGTATGAGTATCCATCAGGTATTCTGTCCTGCAGACCGGCGAGGTATATCCTTCGCAGGCAGTAATCATCAGCCAGGAGATTATCCCATATTGCCGGTTCACCGCCAAGCAGTTCACGAGCTCCAGTCATGATGTTTTCATCCAGTTCACGGGATATCACACCGTTCCCAGTCCAGAAGGATTTCCAGCCGAAGGGCACGTTGTCCTTCCATGCAGACAGGTATTCGCCACCCTCATATCTTTCCAGAAATTCCATGCAATAAATAGTGGGGCATAGATATATCGTGCAGTCAAAGCCATCGAGAGCTTCGCGGGCAAGCTCAAGCTGACGGACAGCAAGCTGCGCATCCGCTGTTTGGGGAATGTCATCGAAGAGAACTGCTATTCCGCCGGCACCGGCATCAAGAGCTCTCTGGGCTTTCCTCCTCAGGCAGGCGCGTTCATCGCAATTGAATTGCCATGGACTTATACCGAATATGAACCTGACTCCGGATCGGGCAGCATCATTGAAATTATCCGTAAGTTGAGACCATTGCCCCGCAGGGTAATCTTCCCTCCACCTGAGTCTGTGGAAAGGATCATTTTTGGGTGCGTAGACAAAAGCAGCCTCATCAAGAAGTGACAGATAGCGAATCAGAATCCCTCTGCAGCGGGCACTATAGGGCTTGCCGTAGAATCCTTCAACGACTCCGCTCAACATGAACTCCCCTATCATAAATCGTTGACTTTCAGGACACCTTTTCCTAGCTTTGACACTTGAATCTACAGTAAAAATTCGTTCTCAGGAATACCTTCATTCTCATCGGAGGATCAGATGTCAAGAAAAACAGTCGAAGCTGTTCCGAATATCTCGGAGGGGCAGGATAAAGAACTGATAGATGAAGTTGTTAAGGCTGCGTCGAAGGTTGCAGGCTGCAGGGTTCTGGATGTTGATCCGGGCGCAGCAACCAACAGAACGGTTATCACTATCGCGGGCAGCCCCGAACCAGTAGTGGAAGCGTGTTATCAGCTCATTAAGAAGGCCGGTGAACTTATCGATATGCGCACACAGACAGGTGAGCATCCGCGGCACGGAGCTACGGATGTCTGCCCCTTCGTACCGGTCTCCGGTATAACAATGGAGGAATGCGCTGAACTTGCCCGGAAACTTGGGAAACGGGTAGGAGAAGAACTGGGAATACCTGTATACCTGTACGAGAAGGCGGCTTCGAAACCGGAATGGGAGAAACTTCCAAACATCCGTGAAGGGGAGTACGAAGCTCTTCCGGACAAACTCGGAAAGCCTGAATGGAAACCGGATTTCGGTCCCAATGAATGGAATGAGACCATTGCGAAAACCGGAGTATGCACTATAGGAGCCAGGAATTTCCTTATCGCTTACAACGTGAACCTGAACACGAAGGATCCCGGTGTGGCACGGGATATCGGCCTTACCATAAGAGACAATGGGAGATTTCTTCGCGACAGCAACTGGAAATTCATTCGCGATGGGGACGGTAACAAAACAAAACAACCCGGCAAGCTCCAGTGCTGCAAAGCAACTGGCTGGTACATAGAGGAGTACGATACAGCTCAGGTGACCATGAACCTCACTGATCTATCCGTTACTCCCCTTCATATCGGCTTCGAGACAGCGCGGGAGGAAGCGGAAAAGCTCGGAGCGAGGGTTACAGGTTCTGAAGTGGTCGGGCTTCTGCCGTTAAGTGCTATGCTGGAAGCCGGCCGCTACTATATTGAAAAGCAGAACAAAGGCCTTTCATCAACAGGCAGACAGGGCCGGACGACCGGAGTCCCTCAGAAAGAGCTTATCGAGATCGCCATAAGATCGATGGGTCTTCGGGATGTGGCACCCTTCGATCCGGACGAGAAGATCATAGAGTACATGGTTACGGAGAAGGATGTGAACCTTTCGGGTAAAACATGCAGCGCTTTCGCAGATGAACTTTCGACCGACTCCCCCGCACCGGGGGGCGGTTCGGCCGCAGCACTCATCGGCGCTCTGGGTGCTTCCCTTGATGCCATGGTAGCCAACCTTACCATAAAGAACAGAAAATGCAGGGATAACTGGGATCTGATGCGGGAGATAGCTCCCGAAGCCCAATCCGTGAAGGACGATCTTCTGAATGCGATCGACGATGATACCGCCGCGTTCAATGACTGGATGGATGCCGCAAGGCAGGACGGAGACGTTGAGGCGGCCGTGAAGAAAGCAATAGAAGTACCCCTCCGGGTACTCAGTCAGTGTCCTGCAATAATCAGAATGGCATCATCCTTAGAAGAGAAGGGCATGCAGGCATCTGTTTCCGATGCAGGTGTAGCCGCAGCGGCAGCCAGGGCGGCAGCGGTAAGCGCTTACTACAATGTGCTGATCAATCTTGGCGAGATTGAGGACTCTGAATATGCCGGCAGCACATTGAAACAGGCGGAGGAATATCTGGCAGCATCGCTTGAAAATGCCGACAGTGTGTTTAACAAGGTCAGGGAAAAACTTATTACAAAAATGGAAGGCCAGGACTCTTGAGTAATATAGAACGAACACTGTTTGTACCTCCTGCTCTTCCAACCAGCGCCCGGAAGGCACTGAAGGAATTCTGCCGGAACGCCAGAGGCGATATTCTGAGGATGACCACGCTTGCCCGCAGCGGTCATCCGGGCGGTTCGATGTCCTCACTTGAAATCTTCACCCTGCTCTGGTCCCAGGCCAACGTAGACCCGAAGGTCCCGTTGAAGACAGGGCGGGACAGGATCGTTGTAAGCCACGGTCATACTTCTCCCGCTGTTTATTCCACACTGGGCAGACTTGACTTCTTCGACCTCAGACGGGCAATTGCCACATTCAGGAAGGCAGGCAGCCCCTTCGAAGGGCATATTGAAAGATCAGTTCCCGGGGTTGAGCTGACAACGGGAAATCTTGGTCAGGGAGTTTCAGCCGGAGTGGGGATGGCTCTTGCGGACAGAGCAAACGGCATTCGTAACCATGTATGGATCATCACCGGTGACGGTGAGCATCAGAAGGGCCAGATAGCGGAAGCAAGAAGGTTCATCAAAAAATACGATCTAAATAACATTACAGTTGTTGTAGACTGCAACGGCCTTCAGATATCAGGACGCACGGACAGGGTCATGTATACGGACATTGCCGCTGAATACAGAGCTGACGGGTGGGATATCACCGAAGTAGACGGTCATGATCTTTCAGCTCTCTACAGGACTTTAAGACCGGAGGAAACACCGGGAGCACCCAGACTCGTTATGGCAATGACTGTCATGGGCAAAGGGATCTCCTTCATGGAAAACGATCCGCAGTATCATGGTAAGGCGCTATCCCCCGACCAGCTTGAATCGGCTCTTACTGAACTTGACCTGACTGATGACTTCGATGAACTGACCGAACTCAGGAGGAACGGCTGGAAGGAAGCGGGAGATTTCGATCTCAGGTTTCCCTGCAGGATACTGGAAAACGGGGGTACTCCCCTTATTTACGATGCGGACTTCAAAGGAGACAACAGGGGCGCTTTCGGCGCTGCGCTGATGGACCTGGCACAGGTAAATACCGGTAACCTGCCGCTTGTTTTCGACTGTGATCTTGCCGGCTCTGTGAAAACGAACCGGTTCGGAATCGAATACCCGGATCATTTCTTTCAATCGGGTATCATGGAGCACAACACGGCCACAGCCGCGGGCGCTGCCTCGATAGCGGGCAAGGTTGTCTTCTGGGCGGATTTCGG
>JAGLOY010000083.1 GCA_023138735.1 Candidatus Aegiribacteria sp.
ATCAACTACATAAGCCTTATGGCGACACTCTACCATTACAACACGGTCGTACCGGCAGACCCGGGCCAGACCGACAGGGTAATCAGGTATGCAGCAACACATCCGGGGAATTTCTTCATCGCTATGGGACGATCGAAACTGCCGATTATCACGAAAGAGAACGGTGAACCTTTCTTCGGTGGGGATTACGAATTCGTATACGGTCTTCATGACCACATAAGAGAAGGATCCGATGTGGCAATAGTCGCCATGGGCAACATGGTGTACAGAGCGATGAAGACCAGGGAACTACTGCTTGAAAGGGGCATCTCAACGGCTGTATATGCCGTCAGCTGCCCACTGTGCACAGAATCTGAGCTGCTTGAGGAATTGTCAGAATACAGACTTGTCGTAACGCTGGAGGATCACGACCGTGACACCGGTATGGGTTCCAAGATGGCGATCGCCGTTACAGGTTTCAGAAAATCTATCAACCTCAGGAGAAAGGGAATCACTCAGTACGGAGTATCGGGTGATCCTGAAGACCTGTACAGAATGGCAGGACTTCTTCCAGAACAGATAGCGGAGTACATTCTGTCTGAATTCTGATGGGATCGGACGCCACTTGCGACGCTTGCGCAGAGTTCTGGTATTACTTTGCAACTGCCGTTCATCTCAAGTGTAGAGAGGAAAAGAGTGCTTAATCTAGTCCCCCGCCTGATTTCGCTTAATCTGTCCGATGGAAACCTCTCAGGATCAGTTTCTGGAAGTGTACTGATATTCGATGCATCAGGTTTCACGTCCATGGCTGAAATCCTCTCCAAACAAGGAAACAGCGGAGCGGAAGCCCTGTCAGATACACTGAACAGCATTTATACCAGAGGGATTCTCTCCACGATCAGGGGAAGTGGAGGTTTTGTGTCCGGATTCAGCGGAGATTCATTTGCTGTGATCTTTCCGGGAACAGCTATCTGCATGGCAGAGAATTTTGCAGAAGAGATGCTTAAAAGACTGGCGCTCGCATCAGCATCGCAAACCACCGGAATCGAATTCAGAGCCGGTGGTTGTGATGGAAAAATAGATTGGGGAATATTCGGAAGAGAGAGAAAAGGATGGTTCTTCGCAGGAGAAGTATTCAGAAGAGCTTACAAGGCTCTGCAAAGGCCGGAAAAGGGAGAGTTCGCCTTATGCGGGGAAAAGACGCCTGAATTTGAAGCATATACCGTTGACAGAATGGGCGGGCGGACTCCGGATAGAATTCTCGAAACCAGCTTTTTCCCCGAGAAACTACTCAATTCGGATCCCTATGGTGAGTTCAGAAGAGTATTCTCTGTGTTCCTGACACCAGCGGATGTTGAGGGAGATGATCAGATGTTGATCAGATCATTAGCTCCGGAAGTAATACAGTCTTCAGTAGAAATGGGAGGGTTTTTCAACGGAGTTCACTACGATTCAAACGGATTCTATTTTCTGACCCTGTTCGGAGCTCCGGAAGCTCATGAGAAAGATCAGGAACGTGCTTTGACTTTCGCCCGTCAGATGCAAAACTCTGCGCCCTTTCCCGTCAGAATAGCTATTTCTTCGGGAACCGTGTACGCCGGTTTTCTGGGTTTTCGACAGATGGGAACCTACACTGTTCTTGGGAGTCAGGTGAATATTGCAGCTCGGATAATGAGATTCGAGAAGAATCCCGGTATTTATATAAGTGACGGGGTTGCCGATGATATTCCGGAGTCAAGAATGGCGATCTCAGCCAGGGTCAAGGGCATAACCGATGAAGTAAATATCTTCAGACTTGATGACAGCACAGCTGAACCCGGCGGACATCCTTACGAGGGTAAGCTTCTTGGAAGAGATGAAGAGCTGCGGATAATTACCGATCTTGCCCGGCAATCAGCGGACGATTCCATGGGCAGTTCCCTGTTGGTTTCAGCTTCCGCAGGAACCGGGAAGTCCCATCTTCTATGGGAGGCAGGCAGCATTCTGGAAACTCAAGGATTCCGAAGAATCCATCTCAGGTGCGAGGATATCATCAAACGAAGTTTCGGGCCGTTTGTTACATTTCTGAGGGGATATTTCCAGCAGAGGAGGGATTCATCAGAGAAGGATAATCTTGCCGCGTTCAGCAGAATATTTCAGGGGACATGCACAAATTTAAGAGACCGGTTTCCGGAAAGAATTCAGGAGCTTGAAAGAACAGAATCATTTCTCTCCGCGCTTCTCGGAATTGATATGCTCGGTTCTCTATACCATCAGGTCGGACCGGAAGGAAAGCGGGAAAACACCATTACAGCCCTTCGGGAGTTCTTTCTGTGTATTACTCATCCTGAACCTCTATTCATGGTTATAGACGATATTCAATGGCTTGATGACAGTTCCGAATCCCTTGTGCGGAGCATGATCAGAAACCTGGATAATCTTCCCATTGTTCTCGCTCTTGCAGCCAGAACACATGACGATGGCTCAAGAATAGAAATCCTCTCTGAAGAAGAATCTCTCATCATTGACCTCGAACCTCTTGGGCAACAAACACTCCCAGAACTTGTAAAAAATATTCTAGGTGGAATACCCGATCCCGATCTGGAGAAATTTCTTGCAGCACATTCCAGTATGAATCCATTCTATCTTCGCCAGTACGCTGTATACCTTGCTGAATCAGATTCCATACGGAATAAGAACGGCATTATTACCCTTTCCGCATCTCCCGATAAGATTCCCAGAGGAATCGTTGATCTCCTGATGGCAAGGATCGACCGGTTGTCAACTGATCTGAAAAGAGTTGTGAGAACAGCTTCGGTCCTGGGGTTTGAGTTCAATGCAAGGGTTCTTTCTGCCATGCTTACAGACAGAGAACTCACACCCCTGCTCAGTAACGGCGCGGATGAGAAACTCTGGTCATCCATTTCAGAGATCGTGTACATCTTTCACCATGGCCTTCTGCGGGAAACCGTATACAGCATGCAGCTGGAGTGTGAGCTTGTAAAACTTCACAATATTGCAGCCTGCGCGATTGAGAATATTTATCCCGGTGATGAGACTTTTTTTCCTGATCTTGCATACCATTGGGACAGGGCAAAAGATAGCGAGACAGCGTGTTTCTACCTTGATAAAGTGCTTCACACCGCTTTAGAGAGCGGTGATGTCAAACTTGCTTACAAATGCATAGTAAGACTGCGAGAGCTTCTTGAGCTTCAGCCGGACATGAAAGACCAGCTGATAGGCATAATGATCAGGGAGATCAAGATCCTTGGAATATTTGCCAGATGCAGGGAAGCTGTGGAACTGGCCGAGAGAACGGAAGAACTGGCCCTCGCAGCAGGAGACAGAAAAAGGTACGCAGAAGCAATGGGTATGCGAGCCTGGCTCACCTCCCGCCTTGGAGACCTGAAGACAGCCATGGAGGTGAATGAAAAAGCACTCGAAATCCATAACGAGCTTGGATATCTGAAGGGGATATACGAATCCACCGGGTATCTTGCCGCGATCAAGTTCATGACAGGTCATGTAAGCGAAGCGAGAATGCTTTTTGAGAAACAGCTGAGAATATTTGAAGAGATGAAGGACGATACAGAGAGCAGCGCCAAAGTGTACAACAATATGGCATCCACAGCAGTCGATCTTACCGAGAAACAGCAGATTCTCGAGAAGGCGATAGATGTGGCAAAACAGCACAAGGATAAACGACTGCATTCTGTCAGTCTTGGAAATCTTGCGGATGTATTTCACAACAGGAATCAATTTGAAGAAGCAGAAATGACTTACCGGAAGGCTCTTGCAATCGCCAGAGAAATCGGTGACAGGTACTACATATCCTATCACTCATGCGGGCTTGCCATACTGAAAACCGATAAGGGAGACTACCCCGGGGCGCTTGAGATGCTTCAGGAATACTATGAGACCTCCCGTGATGTAGGTATTCGCTACGGTGAGGCGGAAGCACTTGGTTACATGGCGGTTGTTCTGATGAGACAGGGTAAGCTGGAACAGGCTCTGAGTACTTTCGATCAGGCAATTCAGATTTTCCAGGAATTGGATTACGTCCACTACATCTACTATTTCCAGGCCGACAGAGCAAGAACTCTATTCCGTCTCGGGAAGCTTCCGGAAGCGGAAACTGCCGCCAGAGAATCAAATTCCCTGATAGGGAAACAGGAGAAATCCGAAGCCATGCCGGAGAACGATTCCCTCCTGCTGAGAATTCGTTTTGAAAACGCTGAAAACTTCGAAGAAAAGCTGGATTGCATCAGAAGTGTTCGGGAAATCATCTCCGGGGCTTCAGATCCTGTCAGTATCGTTCTTCCTATGTACGATCTCTGGGAGATGCTTAAGATCTCCAGCGATGATCTGCCTGAAAAACTCTCACCGGCAATAATGAGGGAAGAACTTCTCAGGATTCTCGATGAGGCTGCAGAGGAAAAACCTACCTATGACATCATTTCCATCCGGGATGAAATCAGAAACGATACTTAGAATAATTCGATTTACTGAAGAAACCGCCCGAACATTTCATTGTAGGATTCTTTGCCAGATATGATGTTCCAGTAACCCTGAGCGTATTCTTCGTTGTCCCGAAGACCCATCATGGCTATCCTGCGGGTGAACGGGCTGAAGAGCAGGTGCCTATAGAACACTGACTGCCTGACGATGCTTATACAGCAGTCTTTCCTGTTCAAAACGGCTTCGCGGTCTCCCCCCGAGCTGATGCAGTCCGCTACCATGAATCCACTCTCGACAGCATGACCGATTCCTTCTCCGGAAACATGGTCAACAAGGCCAGCAGCATCCCCTGCCAGGTAGATATTCCCCTTCCCAAGGTTTCTATCGAGCTCCAGTGACGGTATCGGCGCTCCATTCAGCTGGTATTTTTCGCAGGATATACCCCGCGCTTCAAGAAAACCTGAGAGTGCAAAGATAATATCGGAGGGCAATGCCGGGCTGCCAACAGCTCCGGCTCCAATATTGACCTTTTCACAATCAGAAATTACCCAGATGTAACCCCGGGGGAAATAACCGAAGTGAATCTGAATTTCTTCCGGTTCTTCATCCAGATCGGTGAGCGGTATACAATACTCCAATCCCATTCCTGTTCCTCTACCCCTTTTACTGGAAATAGCTTTTCGAACGAGGCTGCCGCAGCCATCTGCTCCGACAAGGTTTGAAAATGAAATGGTCTTCCCCGCTGAGGTTGTTACAGAAGATGGGTCAACGGATACCACTGCCTCTCCGGTAACGATGGAAGCACCGGCTGCTGCTGCCTTACTAATCAGTGTATTATCGAATTCTCTTCTGGATATTATCCGTACGGGAGTGCCCTGTGAAGTGAAGGTTCGAAGGAGTTCATCCCTGTTCCAGAGGGATATGGTCCTGTGTTCCGCAAGCGTCAGCGCTTCCAGTTCTTCAGGCGGGAGAATACCGGAGCTTATAAGAACCTTAGCTGTCCTTGCACTCAGGGCTCCGCCGCAAACTTTGTCTCTTGGAAAGGAAGCTTTGTCTATAAGTACACACGGGATGCCGGCGGAGGCCAGTTTCCATGCGCACGAAGCTCCGGCGGGTCCTCCCCCCACAATCAGGATCGGGTCTTTGCTAATAACATTATTGATCATTTACAGTTTCCCAGAAGCAGGGGCCTGCAGGGCAGACCCCTGAAAAACAAGCTTAGAAGGAATCGGCGGAATCGGTGATCTTGACACCTTCGGAAACGAAATACGAAGGGACACTCATGGCTACGGGAGTCCTTCTTCCGTAGGTATTGGATCCATTTACAGATTCCGATACCGATGAAATAGCTTGCACGTTTCCAAGTACATTCTGGAATGAGTCAGTTACTCTCGATGAGAAAATTGGTGATACTATTTTCCCATCTTCCACAAGAACGGCGTTGAACCTGGAACTGCCCGTAAAGATCCCTTTACTCCGGCTGGGGATATTCATGTAATGCAGAGCGGGAATGTACAGTACTCTGCCCATATCCTTTACCGCTTCAAGAGGGTCCGCGGGACCGAAGCCTGTATCCATCACAATGCTAGGTGAACCGATATCATGCCCGGTAGGTTTCTTTCCATACTTGGCGGCGGTAGCTGAATCGTACGTGAGATTCTTAAGTTCCCCATCCTCCACCAGCGGGAAGATATTCCGTTTGCGACCGGACATGTCGAATCCGAACATGAAAGTTTCCGGATTTGT
>JAGLOY010000084.1 GCA_023138735.1 Candidatus Aegiribacteria sp.
AATATTGTCAACCCCAGAAACGGTGTGATAGTCGGTTCTAGAGATGCTAGTGAGGTTTTCGATTCTATCGTTGATTCAGCATGGAATTCCGGTGAGCCGGGTTTGATCTTCATTGACCGCATGAATGACGCGAATCCTACCCCGCATATTGCTGAAATCGAAGCCACAAATCCATGTGGAGAGCAACCGCTGCTTCCGTATGAAGCGTGCAATTTAGGCTCTGTGAATGTCTCTGTCATGACAGACAGGAGCGAAAGCGGCAAATTCAGAATGAACTGGAACAGGCTCGAAGTAACTGTGGATACTGCTGTAAGATTCCTGGACGATGTCATCGAGATCAATCGCTATCCTCTTCCGGAGATTGCTGAGATGGTGGCGGGTAATCGAAAAATAGGCCTTGGTATCATGGGCTTTGCCGATCTTCTTTTCAAGCTGGGAATACCTTACGATTCAGAGGAAGCACTTCTGTTCGCTGAAGAACTTATGAGTTTCGTTGCGGAAAAAGGAAGAAAAGCAAGTATTGATCTGGCCAAGGAGAGAGGACCTTTTCCGAATTTCACTGGAAGCGTATACGACAACAAACATATGCCGCCTCTGCGAAATGCAACCGTCACTACAATAGCTCCAACCGGCTCAATCAGTATCCTCGCAGGCTGTTCAGGTGGTATTGAACCCGTGTTTGCTCTCGTTTTTACAAGATCCAATCTTCTGGATGAAGATGATGAGCTGCATGAAGTAGTACCCGAGTTCGGGAGAATCGCCAGGGAAAAGGACTTCTTCTCAGAAGAAATATTTGCGCAGATTGCTGAGTCGGGGACCTGCCAGGGAATCCTGGAGATTCCAAGGGAAACTCAAAGGCTGTTTGTCACATCTCATGATATTTCTCCTGCCTACCACGTAAGAATGCAGGCGGCTTTCCAGAAGTACACAGACAACGCTGTTTCAAAAACAGTGAATCTACCCGAGAATGCTTCGCGCAAAAGTGTTGCCGAAGTTTTCAAACTTTCCCGTAGGCTTGGGTGCAAGGGTATTACTGTCTACCGCGATAAAAGCAGGGATAAACAGGTTCTTAACCTTGCAAAATCAAAGGAAGCCGAGAAGGCTGATGATATTGCATTGCCATCAGTCCCCATTGGTCCACGGGACAGAGGAGACGTTACTTCAGGGATAACAAGAAGAATCAGGACCGGGTGCGGAAAACTGTATGTCACCATAAACATGGACGAGAGTGGTCCGGTTGAACTGTTTTCACAGATGGGAAAAGCGGGCGGATGTGCCGCCAGTCAGTCTGAAGCGATAAGCAGGCTCATTTCACTTGCCCTGAGATCCGGCATCAGACCAGAGGCGATAGTGAAGGAGCTCAAGGGAATTAGCTGCCATAGGATAGTATGGCAGGGCGGCAACAGGATTCTATCGTGTGCTGATGCTATAGGGCAGACAATTGAATGGTATATCGATGAAAAATTGCATGTAGCATCAATGAATAGTATGGACACCATTCAATCCGTTGAACCGGTACGGGAAATAGAAAATGCCGGTATGAGTGATACCGATATTACCGATGAAGAAGTTGCAGAGAACCTTGCTGGAGCATGTCCCATGTGCGGAGGACCCCTCAAATACGAATCAGGATGCGTGGCCTGCGCTCTCAATTGCGGCTACTCGGAGTGCGGTTAATAAACTTTTCCTTTCCGGATATTCAGCAGATCGTAAATTGATCATCACATCAAACTGCACCGGGCTTGCATTTCACCTGCTCTTTTCATTAGACTTCCGGTTCAACCGGAATAAGAGGTTTAATCGAATATTGAATGGAGGAACTGTGGAGAAGACGATCAAGGATATAGAAAAGGGAGAGGATCTGATCAGAGTTGAACTCTCCGAATTCAAGGGAAACCAGTACGTAGGTGTCAGAATTTACTACATGGACGATAAAGGAGACTGGAAACCAACCCGTAAAGGGCTTACATTGGTTCCCGAAGTGATGGTCCAGGTGCGTGATGCCCTGAATCAGGCACTTGAAGATCTGGGTTAATCTCCAATCAGCTTATCAAGAAAACAAGCAGTTCTGAAAGAATGATAATGCAGAGCGTTCATCTTAAGAAGATCTCCTCTGAAACAAAACTGAACAGGATGCACATAACTGCCGTTGCATCCTTACTTGCAGACGGTGCTACAGTGCCCTTTATCGCAAGGTATCGAAAAGAAGCTACCGGAAGCATGGATGAAGTTTCCGTCATGACTGTCCGGGACAGACTGGAACAGCTTGAAAAGCTGGATGAGAGACGGAATGCCATACTGCGATCACTGGATGAGCGGGAGCTTCTGACAATCGGGTTAAGTGAAAAGATCGGCAATGCAGCTACTATGGCCTCTCTTGAGGATATCTACCTCCCATTCCGCCCGAGAAGAAGAACCAGAGCCACAAAAGCACGGGAGAAAGGGCTCGAACCCCTGGCACACAGGATACTGCTTCAGAAAGGTGATGATCTTCTTCTGTATGCAGTTGATTACCTTGATTCAGAGAATGGTGTTGACACGGTGGAAGACGCGGTCTCCGGCGCCCGGGATATTATTGCAGAAGACCTTGCGCATGACGCCCGGATCAGAGACCGCATGCGAAGACTTTACAGGGATACAGGCAGTTATGAATGTCGAGTGATTTCGGGAATGGAACGGGAAGGATCAAAATTCAGGGATTATTTTGAATGGACTGAACCTGTGCGCACTGCTCCTTCTCACAGGATTCTCGCAATGCGCAGGGGAGAGGAAAAGAAAATCCTCTCACTGAGAATAACCGTTTCAATCGAGAGAGCACTGGATATTATACTATCGGCGGCATGCTTGAATCCTGATACTCCCGAGGGGATAGTAATATCTGAAGCTTCATTGGATGGTTTTCGTAGACTTCTAGCTCCATCAATGGAGACGGAAACCCGTTTGAGAAGTAAGGAAGCTGCCGATGATGAAGCAATAAAGGTATTTACTTCTAATCTGAGAGAACTTCTGCTGGCTCCACCGCTGGGTCCGAAAGGTGTTCTGGCTATTGATCCGGGCTTCAGGACAGGATGCAAGATTGTATGTCTTAATTCACAGGGGACTGTTCAGTACAACACAACGATTTTCCCGTTTATGTCTGAAGCAAAGAAGTCAGAGGCTGTGAAAACCGTAATTGGACTGATTGATAAATTCGAACCGGAATTCATAGCGGTGGGTAACGGTACTGCCGGGAGAGAAACCGAAGCCTTTCTGGGAGAGATCAGTCTACCGGAGGATGTAAAAGTCATCCTGGTAAATGAGAGCGGGGCATCTATCTATTCAGCCTCCGTTGCAGCGCGGGAAGAATTTCCTGATTTCGATCTTACAGTCAGGGGAGCTATCTCGATCGGGAGAAGGCTTCAGGATCCGCTGGCGGAACTTGTCAAGATCGATCCGAAGTCTATCGGAGTTGGCCAGTATCAGCACGATGTAGACAGCAGGAAGCTAAGAAAGGCTCTTGATGACACAGTTGAGAGTTGTGTGAACAGCGTCGGAGTCGATCTCAACACCGCAAGTCCCCAGCTTCTATCCTATGTATCCGGTCTTACTGAACGGGTTTCACGGAATATTGTAAAATGGAGTGAGAAGAACGGGGCGTTTCTCAATCGTCAGCAACTGCTTGAGGTTGCTGGTCTCGGGCAGGTTGCATTCGAGCAGTCAGCTGGTTTTCTCAGAATCAGAAACGGGCAGAATCCACTGGATTCAAGCGGTGTTCATCCAGAAAGCTACTCCGTGGTGGAACGGATGGCCGGATCGGAAGATCTGAGTGTTGCGCAACTGATGCTGTCGGAGAATGCACGGGAATCGATAGATCCAAGAGATTTTGTTGACGGGAAAACCGGTCTTCCAACTCTGCTTGATATCATGAAAGAGCTGGAGAAGCCGGGCAGAGATCCCAGGAAATCTTTCCAGGTATTCAGTTTTGCTGATGTCCATGATATCAAGGATCTTGAGGAGGGTATGATACTTCCTGGCATAGTTACAAATGTTACAAATTTCGGTGCTTTTGTAGATGTCGGAGTACATCAGGATGGACTTGTTCACATTAGCCATATGGCGGACAGATTCGTCAAGAATCCAGCAGAGATAGTCTCAGCAGGAGAAAAACTCTTGGTGAAGGTTCTGGATGTGGATATTAAGAGAAACCGTATATCCCTCTCCATGACCGGAATTGGAAACCTGATCTGATCTTCACTCCTGCTGATTCTCCGTCTCTGCATTCCGGATCGCAGTAGGATCAGGGTGCACAATTCTTGAGGGGAGCAATTCTTCGGCAAGTTCAAGATTCCAGCGTTCCATAAAATGGGATCCTGTCTCATCAACAAAGTAGAGATAGTATTCTCTGCCCGGGAAAGCTCCCATGAATTCCTGATCCTCTTCAGCTGTCTGATGTGCGCAGAAAATGATTTCAGTATCGAGGAATGGAGAATTGTAATTCATACCGCTGAGAATGTTCGGATAACCGCGATCAGAGGCTTCCATGAATACCACAGCAGGACCATTGACAGCTTCCTGAGCCAGTTCCCATGGTTTTCCATCAATTGACAGCCATGGACCTGACTTGAGTCTAATTTCCTCCGGGAGATAGAGGAAGAGAGTTATTCCGAACAGGCCTGCCAGAACAAGAAAAAAGAAGCTTCCTCCGCGTTCTCCCCATCGTGCTCTTGCTGCTCGAAGAATGGATTGCATCCCCAGAACAGACAGAAAGAGGATTATCGGGAGGAAAGTATAATAATGACGTGGTCCGTATATCACTGCAGGCCAAGCATGTGGAAGCAGTAGAATGAACATGGCGGGTAACGGTAGAAACAGCCAGAGGATCCTCCTGTCCCTTCGTATAAGCCCAATTGATGCAATAAGAGGTACTAGAGATAATAGAGGCCAGCCGAACAGAGTTGTAGCACCGGAAGCAATTTGTCTAACCCCGTTCTTGATCCCCCGCCATACCGTATGATCGGTGTCTCCATAAACGGGGAACCATGCCTTGTCCGGTCCGAAGCCTATAAGTCTGCCTGCTCTGGCGAGCTGGTATGGTGTTTTCAGTGCGTTTCCGGTGTAGTACCAGTTCAGCGCAAGGAATCCCGCAACAGGAAGGATGGAGCCCAGCGCCAGACCCAGCAGAGCTTTAAATCCCTTCCGCCCCCCCGATACAAGGACGATAGTTAGAAAAATAGTCCATATGATTATTGGATATGGTTTTGCCATCAGAGCCAGACCGAGAAGAAAACCAGATACTGCAGTGCATATGAAACGATCATGCTTCCAGAATATGCTGAGGAAATACAGGCTCCAGGTAACAAGCATCAGGTTTGAATTATGCGCCATATGAGTCGATGTCATAACGAGGAAGAAGGGTGAAAGCAGAAGTAGTATAGAGGTCAGCTTTGCCATTCTGTCATTGGTCCATAATCGGACCAGCATGAAAAGACCGATCAGGGACAGAACTCCCTCCAGTGGTCCCAGAAGGGCGGTCAGGTCAAGCCAGACAAAGGGCACCATGAAGATTGAATGAATTGGAGGGTACTGGCAGAACCACTTCCCACTTTCCATTATCAGATGCCTGCTGGGAAAGAACCTTTCAGGATCGGAAACTGACGGAACCGGTGCTGACAACTCACCAGCTGCAAAAACCTTTCCCTGAAAGAGGTACACTGCTTCGTCTCCCCCTTTCGCTGTTCCTTCGAGTGGATAAAAGGCCATCCAGGTGGTGAAAATAAGCATGAAAAGTGCTGAAAGCAGGAGGAAGGTACGGACGTTAATGCCATTAAGTAGATGGGACGCCCGAAGTGAAAGATCCTTTCTGATCCGCTTTGACACAGACCATGCAATGCAGATAATGGCTGGGAAAAGAACAACAAGCTGGATTACTTTATCGAGTGGTCCGTCTGTCCTGTAGCCAGAAAGTGAATAGACTGCAAAAACGGCTAACAGAATGAATCCGATTATCAGCCAGATTACATTTCGCATCTCAATCTGTCTCCCTAGTATGCGCATATTTGTACTCCCCATTCGGGTGGATTGCCCGTGAATATCAGAAAACCAGTGAATTCACACCGGTCTAACTGCCCATAGCCAATCACATGTTAACAGTATATCAATTATCGTGCAGAGACAGTATCCAACTTTGTAGCAATAACATATAAACTGATAACAAAACACCAAACAATAATTACCAATATGATAACAGCGCTGTTTGACTGATGTCAATGAAAGCGGTAATATGCGGACTAGAAGCGGTGGGGGAGCAGTTCGGCCAGGATGAACTGCTTGATTGAGTGGGGTGTTGCCAGTATCACAGGGAAATCATCATCGCAGAATTCGGCAAGCACCTGCCTGCAGGCGCCGCAGGGAAGAGGATCACCGTCAGGTGAGTAAATCAGAATTCTTCTGAATTTCTTCTGCCCGTGTGAAACTGCTGAGAAAACCGCTGCTCTTTCGGCACAGATAGTCAGTCCGTAGGAGGAATTCTCGACGTTGACTCCCCAATGCAGCCCTCCTTTGTCATCCTCAATAACAGCGGTCACATGAAATCCTGAATATGGACAGTAACAGCTCGAAACCGCTTCCTTCGCTTTAGCCAGAAGTTCTTTGGAACCATCGTCCATTTTCAGAAGGTTCTTTCGATAAATGGCAGTGACCTGAGTTTATCGTTGGCATTACGCAGCCGAAGAGAAATAACCTCCGAGAAAGCACGAAGCACTTTCAGGCCGATCCTGGGGTTTTCATTCAGTATGCCGGCCACCTTGGAGTGCTGGATCCTTGCTAATTCCACCCTTGTGTGTGCGTACACGGAGGCGCTTCTGCTCCTGCGGTCAAGAAGGACCATCTCACCAAAGAAATCCCCTGTTTCCAGGATTCCAAGTATCTGCTCGATCCCCTCGTAGGTTCTTTTTGTGACGCGGACTTTGCCTGAAAGAATCAGATAGAGATATTCACCCTGGTCATCCTCCCTGATGACCACACTGTTGGGAACATGGTCTGCATACTGGGCGTTGCTGACAAACAGGTCGAGTTCATCAGGTTCCAGGTCTCGGAAGAGGTAGGCGGAACTGAATACGTCGAGATGCTCCTGTGTAAATTCACTGTTCATATTCTTTTCCCTTTCTAATTGGAGTACAGAATACATTCATTCATATCAGGACAGTTTGTCCAGGTTCACAAATACAGTTTTCTCTCTGGTATATACAACCTGCCCCGGTTTTCCCTTTCTTCTGCGGTTAACATACTGAACCCTGGTATAGTCAACAGGTATCACGCCGGAGGATGCTCCGCACCTTCTTGCAGCCTCAACCGCCGCTTCAAGTACTATCTCTCCAGGCGGGTTGTCCGCCCTTCCATCGAGTTTAAGAACCACATGGGCGCCCGGATAGCCTCTCGCATGGAACCATAGATCATCTCGTTTTCCCGTTTTGAACGTGACTTCTTCATTCTCCCGGGCATTTCTTCCCGCGAAACATCTCCACCCGCCACTGAGCAATATAGCCTCTATCCTCTTTCGCCGATCATCATGATCGCGAACTTTCTTCCTGTGATTCCGAAGGAGTGCTTCAAGTTCGTCAACCGTAAGATCAGATGCCGCGGAGAGGGATAGCTCAAGAGATTCTATTTCATTCAGCGCATTAAGCTTATGTTCATCGAGATTGCGCTTTTCTTTCCCCGTGTTGGACGCCTTCCTGAAGAATCTTGCGGCGTTGGATTTGAGTGATCTGAAAGGTTTCAGCGGGATCAAATGTTCGCAATCGTTCCAGTCTTTCAGCTCTATCTCTTTGAGGCCTTTTCTTGAATTATTCTCTGCGCAGAGAAGCAGGCTGCCCCAGGTTCTGTACTTTTCGGGGGATACGAGTCCATCCAGAGCGGCCTCTACACCTGTCAACCTCTTGCGCAGGAACGACAGCCTTCTGCGTAGAATGATCGTCCATGTTTCAAACCTGTCCTCCCTGATATCTGTGGAGTCCTTTTCCGACGTCTTTATGGAGAAGGGATCTTCGATAGGTTTTCCCTCGGCAAGTTCAATGGGGAGCGGGCCGTCGGGACCCTCCCACGGGCTGAAACTCTGTTCCAGCAGAGCTTTTTCAAGCTCTGCCACCACTTCAATCAGCGATGTCTCATTGGTCTCCGCTTGACGTATCAGGGCTTTTGCAGTAACCGGACCGACACCTTCCAGCAATCTATACAGTAAGGCAGGAGAATGCTTTTCATTCTTGATTGAATTCTTCAGTTCGGTGGAAGATACCCATGATCCCGGAGATAGACCCGATGATGGCGGTGGTACGTATACCTGTCCCGGAGCTATGGTTCTGTACCTGCTTCTGGCTGAGGACACCTTCCTGTGACAGGCCAGAATCCTCATGTCTTCACTTCTGACCAGGATAACGTTTGCATTTCGTCCTGCAGCCTCGAAGATGAGCGTAACATCGGAGTTCCCGTAGAGGAACCCGCTTTTGAAGCAGATATGCAGTATCCTGTCTGCGCCCGGCTGGGTGAGATCCTCAACCTTCGCTCCATCGAGATGATGGCTCCATGCCGGGGAGGGCAGCTCTGCCATGTTTACAGCATTGTTCCATGTGAGCCCAGGGGAATCCGGCCTGGCATTAAGGACAAGAATGCCTTTATCGAACATCAGACCGAAAGCATCCTTTGAGGGACATCCGATCTTCTTGCATTTCCTTCCCAGGACCAGGTTTTTCAGGGGCGGCAGCAGCGCGCTCAGGAAAACACCGTCCACCGAAGACCCCTTTCATGAGAGATGACTGATGATACCTTTGAATTATGTGTAATATACTTCCTGCTTTAAGAAGCTGTACGAATCGTACGGTCATGCACCGGTCGGCTCATTATGTCAATTCGAGAGCAGAACCATCTCCTTGACTATCGATATGCCGCCCGAACTGAGCCTGCAGAAATAGATCCCTGAGGGCGCTTTATTCCCGGTTGCATCGCAGCCTGTCCATAACGTGCTGTGATTTCCCACCGGCAGAAACTGATCAAGAGGGATGTACAGCACCCGTCCCGCCAGATCGAAGATCTCTATTCGCACATGGGCCCCTGGTTCCGGAATCTCGAAATAAATCTCAACCGATTCGGAGAAGGGTGTTGGATGGCAACCAATGAACGAGAAAGTACCCGGTTCACTGGCAGACATGCCGGTAGGGGAGATGGTGACTACAGAAGTGGAGACCTTCTCAATGGAATCGACAAGGACTTCGACGATTCCATTGGGGTACTGCCTGACGAATTCCCCTCCTGTGACCGTGTAGGAAGTAGTCGGAACTGCAGGGATGTAGTGCCTGACCTGATACCATGTCTCGAAGTGATTATTGGTCACGGTTGACTGGATGACACCATCGGGCAGGGAATCCAGCGAAAAGGTTATCCTCCCCAGGAGCCATGCCTTCTCTGTGTTCCTGTAGCCGTCATTGTCGGTGTCGCTTGTGAAAAATTCAACCTCACCGTTATCTACCTGTATCCATCGCCATGCTATACTGTCGCTTAAGATGCCGATCTGCTCGGGATCGACGCCCGGTACGGGGGACAGCAAGAGGGGATCCGGTATGACAAGACCCTTACCCTTGCCCAGGGAACTGGTCTGTACATGAAGCGGATAACCGGGGAATGGAACGTCCCTCTCCCAGTCATCGATTGCGAAAAAATCATCCCTGCCGTAGAAGTTGGTTCCCCCGTTGAGATAGGTATCCACTCTGTGTGTATGGCCGGCTATACCAAGGCTGAAGGCGTAGGTGTCGAGCATGTTCACAACGCGGGTGGTGTTGTGCATCGACCACATGTACATATCGAAGGTGGGTCCGTGCGTGAGGAAGAAGAATGGACCGTTCAATACAGTTGCCTCCATCCTTGCCTCGATCCAGTCCAGGAGGGGAGTGGTTGGCCCATAGCATCTGGCCAGCTCGATCAGGCCCTCATCATGACCCGAGTTGCAGCAGTACAGGAGACTCTCACCGAATCTGAGTTCTCTGTTCATTACCCTGTTCACATCCTGGAAGAAGTAGAAGTATCCTGCCGGGTTATAAGCCACCCAGTCCCAGTTGTAGTGGTCGTGATTCCCTGCCACAATGGTCATCGGAGCCCGGAGATATGCGATGGACTTGAGAAGACTGTCGTTAAAGGCTGTGTCAATGTGCTGTGAGTCGCATGCATCACCGGTATGGACAATCATGTAAGGGTCGAGGAAATTAGCCTCCCTTGTGAAATATCGGAATCGTTCAGCTGTGGTTGTACCCTCGTTGTTGTACTGGATATGGGAATCCGATATATGGATGAAACCCCAGGAATCCGGGTACTGATTCAGCACTGCAACGGCATGGATACTCCGGTAGCTGTATGAACCGAGATCGATCTCGATGGTGTAAAAATCCTCCGGTGTTCCATCGGGAATCAGAATCTCGATCTCTTGTATCCTCTCGATACCGGGACCGTAGAGGAGAACGTAGAGGTCGCTGTCGGGCGTCCTGTCGGTTTGAGATATATCTGTAACCGTCAGGGGATACACGTCTCCAGTGGGACTCAGAAGGCGGACAGCAGCATCATCGATGCCGTACGTGCCAAGGAGGGCAACTCCTGCTGTAAACGATTCACCCTGCGTCCTGATGACTGCACAGGTCATTCTGGGAAAGACAAGCGCCCGTGAGTAGTAGAGCCCTTCTTCACCTGACGATGGTATCATGGTGGATTCGAAAGCTCCTATATCGATGATACCGTTGATCCTGGGGTTACCGTCGAGGTCGGTTGCGGTGAGTAGGCTCTCTACCGTGCCGAACCGGTAGCCCTGTTCAAGCAGGGGAGAATCCTCTTCAAGATGGAAGTCCAGGTTGCTCGGATCGGTGAATCGGAAGAATTCCTCATTCTGGATGATGTACGTGTGGGTCAAGCTGTTAACCCAGTCGTACTCATCGATGGCGACGCAGTTGTACATGTCGAATGCACTTGCGCTGGATACTGCTCCATCAGGATGGCTGCCGAATGTGGTGCAGACGATAGTGGTCGGGTGGCTCTGCATCCAATGGCAATCTACACCATTCTCACCGTTTCCCGCTATCAGGCAGTTGACGATAAGGTTAGAACCGCTGGAGAGGCAGATGCCGTCTTTGCCGTTATCTGTTACTGTGCTTAGTCTTAGAGTGATACCCGCACCATCGTAACAGTTTATTCCGTCATTTGCATTATCGTGAATACTGCAGTTTTCGAGAGTGGGAGCAGCCGAGCTGCCGGTGACGAAAACACCGTGCCACCGGCATTCGTAAACCTCAGTGTTCTCGATAACAGGGCTGCAGTCATCGACCCAGAACCCGCCTTCTTCCAGGAGGGCTACCTTGCCGGCGCCTTCAATTATACACCAGTTCATGTGAGAACCCGGTCCGCAAAGTTTCAGGTAATTGAACTCCTCGACTCCCGCAGCAGGACGGAAAATGATGGGTTGGGCTTCGGTACCCTCAGCCGTGAGAGTGCCGTATACGGTAAAGCCGTAATCCTCGAAGAGACCAGTCTTGAATTCGAAGATAACATCTGGTTCCAGTACCAGTGTCTGCCATGTCGGTACCCAGATATCACCCGTGATTGAATATGTATCCGCCGTCAGAGTACCCGACAGGGCTCCCTCTAAATCGATTGCATCGGTACTTCCCGGCAGGGCCACCAGAAGTGCTGCAAGCATTGCTGTTCTTCGTGTAATCTTCATTGAGCTGCCTCCTGAAATCGACAATACTGCCGATAATCCTGTTCCGTCAATGATATATACACCTATGAGTACTCACAGAGGTATACAGCTGTACAGCTGTACTCTCGACAGGAAAAACCAGTCGTTCGTCCCTCCGCGCAGAAAGTCTTTTCAATAGATGACTGGTGATACATTTGAATTATGTTTAATATACTTCCTACTGTATGATGTTGTACGAATCGCTGTTTTGTTTGGGGGATATCTAATGGAATCGATGACAGGCTTCGGTCGAGCTGAAACTGCCGGTGATGGTTATAAAGTAACGGTTGAAGCGAAATCACTGAATCACAGGAGCCTCAGTGTTTCTCTGAAACTGCCCGAGGTTGTTTCTGCTATGGAGCCTGAGGTAAGAGCAACCATCAGCGGCATGTTCGACAGGGGACGCATCAGGCTGGATGCTTCAGTTGAATTGAGCGTAGATGGCGGCTCCCGCGTGTTTGTCAATATGGAAACAGCCAGACTGTTCATTGCCTCCGCAGAGCTTCTATCGCGGGATAATGAAAGCATCAGCAAGATATCTGCCGGGGAGCTTCTCAACCTGCCGGGAGTTGTGGAAAGAGTCGAACCCTCAATGCTGGATAGCGAGGAACTGACAACGGCGTTCGAGGCATCCATATCTCTGGCACTTACTGAACTCAGAGAGAACCGGCGCAGGGAGGGAGCAGCTCTTGCTCCTCTTTTCCGTGCAGGATTTTCGAATATCAGAGAAATGACTGCTCCAGTTCTGGCGCAGCAGAAGGAATCCGTAGCGGATAGATACAAACGGCTCAGGCTAAGAATATCCGATCTTCTGGATAATATCAAGCTGGATAATGACCGCTTAATGCAGGAGCTGGCTCTCCTGGCAGACAGATCCGATGTAACGGAGGAAGTACAGAGATTGTTGTGCCATCTTGACTATGCTATTGAACTAGTAGATTCTGATAACGGTCCCGCTGGACGGAAACTGGAGTTTCTAATCCAGGAAATGCACCGTGAACTGAATACAATGGGAGCAAAAGTTGACGATCCGGAACAGTCTCTAAAGGTTATTGAAATGAAAAATATCCTTTCATCACTAAAGGAACAGGCAGCGAATATTGAATAACCCTCCCGGCCAGCTGATTGTACTTTCAGGGCCTTCAGGGGTTGGTAAAACCACCCTTGCTCATCACCTTATTGACAAATTCAAGTCTACTGTGTTCTCCGTTTCAACAACAACAAGGCCGTTGCGCGGCTCGGAGATTGAAGGTGTAGATTACTTTTTCGTACGCAGGGAAGAGTTCCTGGAGATGATAGAGAAAGGCTATTTCCTTGAGCATGCGGAGGTTCACGGGCATCTCTATGGAACCTCCCGAGACTGGGTCAGTAAAGAGCTTACCCGCGGCGCAAGCGTGGTTCTCGATATAGATGTTCAGGGGGCACTTCAGATAAAAGAAGCTTTTCCATCTTCCATACTAATCTTTATTCTGACTCCTTCTCCCGATGTATTATCCAGCAGGCTCAGCTCCAGAAATACTGATGATTCGGATGTTGTTAAGTTTCGGCTGGAAATGGCGGCATGGGAGATCAGCTGGATCGGTTCATTTGACTACTATATATGCAACAACCGGCTTGAGGATTCCCTGCTGCAGGTTGAATCAATTTTCCGGGGCACTCGGTTGAAGATGGTCAATACCAGCTTTCCTCTGGAAATCATTGCGTTTACCCCCGAACGTTTCACCGGCCTTGAACACTGGCACGGGAAAAGGGTGATAGTTACATCAGGTTCAACGAGGGAACCTATGGACAGGATTCGATTCATTTCCAACAGGTCCAGCGGTCTCATGGGGAGCAGCATGGCGATGGCTTTCCGTGATGCCGGTTCCGACGTTCTGTTCGTTACCGGACCGGCCTGTATTTCCGGGCCGCCCGGAGTGAATACTATTCCCGTGGAAACGGCTAAGGAAATGTTTGATATTCTGGTCAGTGAGGCCCCAAAGGCTGACCTGTTGGTAATGGCAGCTGCAGTTTCGGATTTCAAACCTTCCGCCTTTTATGACGGGAAAACTGAAAGGTCCGGAACCGTCCGGCTTGAACTTGAGGCAACTCCCGATATTCTGAAGGAGCTTGAGAGAACGATAGAGTGCATGTGCCCGGTGATGGCTTTCTCCCTTGAATTCGGACCCGATGGAGAAAAACGGGCACTTGGGAAAATGAAACGCAAGGGAGCAAGTGCTATTTTCTACAATCCCGGGGATATGGAGGGAGCCGGGATGGAGACATCATCCAACCAGGGAATACTCTTTTTCGATGATGGTAGTCACGTTGAAGTCAAACGATCTTCAAAAAGGTATATTGCAGAGCTTCTGACCGCTGCCATGGGTAGATATTTAATGAAAGGCAATGAAGGTTAATGACTGAAAAGAGCGATACCTCCACTGGAACGGGCAGGAATGATCCATTCTGGAATTCAGTGGCAAGTTTCGGCCTTGATGATATTTTTGTACTTCCCGAGTGGATTTCCGAACTCAAAGGTGTTAAAACCACCTCGGTAGCCGTAGAAGAAAGCGGAAGCATATCTCTTGAACTGACCGCACTCACGCAAAGAGTCGGCGACTGCCGGGGCTGCAGACTCTGCGAAGAACGGAATACGATAGTTTTCGGGGGAGGGAATCCCTCCGCGGGGATAGTTTTCATCGGTGAGGGGCCCGGAGCCAACGAGGATATTCAGGGAGTACCATTCGTAGGCCGCGCGGGGAAACTTCTGGATAGAATACTGGCTGCCATCAATCTGGATAGAGATTCTGCGTTCATCACGAACATCGTCAAGTGCAGGCCCCCTGGAAACAGAACACCTTCAAAAGATGAAGTCGCTGCATGCTGGTGGATACTTGAAGAGCAGATAAGAATTATGCAGCCGGGAGTTATAGTTGCTCTGGGTGCTCCCGCCAGCAGAGCAATTACAGGAAGCAGTGAGGGTATTGGTAAACTCAGAGGCAGAATTCACAGGTACGGTGATATACCGGTCATTCCGACCTATCACCCGGCCGCCCTTCTGAGAACTGATGCTCTGAGAAGACCCGTTTGGAATGATATGAAAATGCTGAGACAACTTCTTGATGAACTGGGTCTCCCCAGAACCGGTAAAGAATGAGCATGACAGAGGAAAAGGGATTCAGACCTCCCCAGAGCCTGGATGCCGAAAAAAGCGTTTTAGGGGCAATGCTTCTCGATCAGGAACTGACCGTTGAAGCCCTTGATGCCCTTAACACAAAGGATTTCTTTGACCGCAAGCACAGGATGATCTTCCAGGCATGCCGCGACCTTGACTCGAAGAACAGCGTAACTGATATGGTCACTGTAGGTGAAGAACTCTCAAGGAAGAAAACCCTCGAAGAGGCGGGAGGTATAGAGTACCTTGCATCCCTGACAGACGACATTCCCCTGCTTTCGAATGTGCTTCAGTACATAAAGATCATCAAGGACAAAGCCATGCTTCGTCAGCTCATCAAGGTGAGCAGGGAGAACATCAATGAAGTCCTCGAAGGGACAGAGGATGTCGAGATTGTTCTTGACACAGCTGCCAGCAAGATCATGGCAATCACGGAATCAAGGGCATCAGGTGATTTTAAACCCATTTCGCAGCTTGTTTCCAGGGGTATTGAGGAGCTTGAAAAACTCCGTAACACCAAGGGTTACGTGACCGGTCTTTCCACCGGCTTTACCGAACTGGACAAAATGACAACAGGATTCCATCCCGGTGAACTTATTATTCTAGCCGCCCGGCCGGGTGTAGGTAAGACAAGTATGGCTCTGAATATGGCTGCTCATATTGCAAAGAATACTGAGAAAGCTGTAGCCATCTTCAGCCTGGAAATGTCCGATGCGATGCTCACACAGAGGATGCTGTGTGCTGATGCCCATATCGGAACAAAACCTATTATTGAGGGCACCCTTTCCCAGAAAGCCTGGTACGACCTTCAGGCTGCAGCAGACAGGCTCCAGAGAATGAAGATATTCATAGATGATAAAGCCAGCATCGGTTCGATGGAGATAAGAGCAAAGGTCAGGAGTCTGAAAAGGCGAGAAGATCTCTGTATGGTCTTCGTCGATTACCTTCAGCTCATGCGCGGTGATGGAAACACCGAGAACAGGCAGCAGGAGATAGCGCGCATATCAGGGGACCTGAAAGCGCTTTCCAAGGAGATGGATCTTCCGGTGATGGCACTATCCCAGCTGAGCCGTATGGCTACTAAAAGAAGCGGTGCTCCCAAACTCAGCGACCTCAGAGAAAGCGGAGCCATCGAACAGGACGCCGATCTGGTAATGTTTCTTCATCAGCCTGAGATCCATGCTGACACCGATGGTGAGTTTGAAGATCAGATAGATTATCTCAGAATCAAGACTATGCTGAAGATAGGAAAACAAAGAAATGGTCCGCTGGGGGTAGTGAACCTGATCTTCAGATCTGACATTACACGGTTTTTCCCTGTTGATCCAGACGAATTCAATTAGTTAGGAGAAGGTTGGCCAGAAAGAGAACACTATTCGTCTGCAACGAGTGCGGAGGTGATGCAGCAGGATGGTCCGGCAAGTGTCCCCATTGCGGGGCATGGAATACCATGGTGGAGGAAGTGATCCAGAAGCTTCCTGGAAAACCGCTTTCCAGAGGGCTTATATCTCTTCCGGTTTCTCTCACTGAAATACAGGAAGTATCCGGTGAGAGGCTCAAAACAGGTATTGAGGAACTGGACAGGGTTCTCGGCGGCGGTGTTCTGAGGGGATCGGTTAACCTTATTGGAGGTGAACCGGGTATTGGAAAGAGTACTCTGATGCTTCAGCTTTCATCAGAGCTTGCGCTGAGGGGTGAGAAGGTCCTGTACGCTACCGGTGAGGAATCCCCCGAGCAGGTTGCCGGGAGAGCACGCAGAATCAATTCTCTTCAGGATAACGTGATAATCCTTGCGGCAACGGATCTTGATACCGTTCTGAATAATCTGGTGAATTCAGATTGTTCTATCCTGGTTGTCGACTCCATCCAGACACTCTATTCTACGGATCTGTCCAGTGCTCCGGGTTCAGTATCACAGGTAAGGCATTGCACTTCGGAATTAATAAGGGTGTGTAAAACAAAGTGCTTAACAGCTTTCATAGTTGGCCATGTAACCAAGACGGGTTCGCTAGCGGGACCGAAGGTTCTGGAGCATCTTGTTGACTCGGTCATATATTTTGAGGGAGAGGGTGATCGACTGTATCGTCTTCTCCGGGCCGCCAAAAACCGTTTTGGTTCAACAAACGAACTGGGCGTTTTCGAAATGACAAAGGAGGGATTGAAGAGCATAAGTGAAGTATCATCCTACTTTCTCAGGAGGGATAATGCCTGCCGCAGCGGCACTGTAATTACTGCGGTAATGGAAGGGACGAGACCATTTCTGGTTGAGGTACAAGCCCTTACAAGTACAACCAGGTACGGTTACCCTCAGAGAAGTGTGAATGGGATGGACTCCCGCAGGCTGCCGATGCTCTTGGCAGTACTGGAAAAAAGATGCGGGATGGATTTAGGCAATCAGGACGTTTACGTGAACGTTGCTGGAGGCGCAAGCCTGACCGACCCCGGAGCTGATCTGGGGGTTTGCCTTGCCGTTGCATCAAGCAGACTGGAAAAGCCGGTGAGAGAGGGTATTACCGTCAGCAGCGAGATCGGGCTCGGCGGAGAGCTCAGACCGGTAACACATTTTGATCTCAGACTGAGAGAAGTTCTCCATCTGGGATTTTCAGGGCTGGCGGGAGCCGCGGAAGACGCGTCGAACGCCGGTCAAGGAGCAGAGGGCTTCAGCAGTTTAATTGATTCAATAGGAAGCCTTCTCTCAAGTCGAAAAGAAAAAGGAGGAAATTGGTTATGAAAACTTCGGGCTGGGAAGTACGTATACTTTTCATTCTTGTTCTCGGCCTGCTGGGGACATTCGCATTCGATGGGCTTGCGCCCTCCCCATGGTACGGACTAGCAGGTCTGGGGATCGGCATCTTCGCCGTATTCCTGCAGATTGTATTCGTTAAGATTCCTGCAGATGAGATTATTTACACGACTGTGGGCGCGATTATCGGATTGATAGCAGGTATTCTGGTTATGCTGGCTCTGCGTATGGGAAATCTCCCAACGCCTGAACACGGCGTAACACCGCTCTTAATGATACCTTTTGCATTCTCGTACGTATTCGGTCATGTGGCGTTCACAAAAGGTAAGAAACTAGGACTCATGCAGCCTGCAAGGGAGAATGAAACTTCGGCAACACCGCTGCTGGTTGACATTACCGCTGTTATAGACGGTCGGATCGCTGATATGATGCTTGCAGGACTTATAAGAGGTCCCTTCATTCTTCCTGCTTCCATTAAGAATCGGCTTGAGGAGATGAGTGATTCTGAGGATATAATTGAAAGGGGCAGGGCCAGAAGAGGAATGGAGACCCTTGAGCGCCTGGAAGAGGCCGCAGGTAATTCCGGAGGACTTGAATACATGGATTTCGGGAAACTGGAGAGAGAACGTTTCCGCATGCTTGAGTATCTCAGAAGGGAGAACGTATCTCTCCTCAGCAGTGACGTAGATGTGCTCGATATCGCCGTTAAGGAAGGCAATCACGTCATCAACCTTGAAGAGGTGGGTCCAGCGGCCAGGCCGGTCACACTGCCCGGAGAAGTTCTTTCCATAAGACTGGTGCGAAAAGGAAGGAATCCCAAACAGGCAGTCGGCTTCATGGATGACGGAACAATGATCGTAGTAGAGGGTGCTGAAGACATGTTAGGTAATACCGTGGAAGCTCAAGCTCATACAACTTTCAGGTCTTCCGGTGGAACTATGGTCTTCGCCAGACTCTGCAAGGACATCAACGAAGACGGAACAGATAAGCTGGAAGTTAACTGAAGAGCTGCAATCGTATGAAGAATACCTGGGGAGCTGTAATAGTAGCTGCCGGATCGGGTACCAGATTCGGTTCAGGAGTGCCCAAGCAGTTTCTGAGACTCCACGGCAGAATCCTGATTGACTGGTCGATCGATGCATTCTCTGCTATTAAGGAGATCGGTGAGATCGTTGTGGTTACTCCGATCGACAGCAATCTTTGGAAGCCCTTCTGGGATCCGCCGGCATATGTTAAGACAGTTCAGGGAGGCATGAGGCGTCAGGATTCCGTTCTTTCCGGGCTTTGCGCACTCAGCTCATCACGCCTGGTACTTGTACACGATGCTGCACGACCTCTTGTTTCAGTTTCACTTATCAGGAGGGTAATGATGGGTGTTCTGGATTCGGGGGCAGCAGTACCTGTCGTACCGGTCAGGGATACGGTTAAGAACATAACATCCTCTTCTTTCATCAGCGGTACTGTTTCAAGGGAAACCCTCCGGATGAGCCAGACACCACAGGGATTTACGCTCGATGTTCTTCTGCGCATACTGAAGAGTGCGAACGACGTAACCGATGAGTGTGAGGCTATGGAACTTGCCGGTCAATGCGTACTTGCTGTAAACGGAGACCCCGGAAACATGAAGCTTACAGACCCTGAGGATCTGAAAATAATCGAATCGGTAACGGGGGGGACTATGGAAAGCAGAACCGGAATCGGCCTTGATTTTCACCCTTTTAAAAAGGGAATACCGCTTATTGTCGGCGGATGTTGTATTGAAGCGGAATTTGGTCTTTCGGGTCATTCCGATGGAGATGCTGTATTGCACGCAGTTGCTGATGCCCTTCTTTCGGCATCCAGACTGGGGGATATCGGATCGCTTTTCCCCTCTGAAGACGACAGGTGGAAAGGTGCTGACAGCGCTATACTTCTGGAAGAAGTCTGCGGTCTTGTTCTGGCAGAGGGCTGGAAGATCAGTCAGATCGATATTACCGTTATTTCAAGCTTTCCGAAGATCTCGCACATCCGGGAGATCATGATAGAACGGATAGCCGGAATAACAGATACTGAACCGGAGAAAATTTGGGTGAAGGGAACAACTACTAACACACTTGGTGATATCGGGAGAGGCAAAGGTCTGGGCTGCATGGCTATGCTCAAGATAGCGAGGAGCACTGATTCTGAAGGGACGACGAATCGTTGATCGAGGGCATACTTGAATACCTTGCGAATAACCCGCCTGGAGCGTGGGCGGGACCGCTTCTTGGAGTGATCGCCTTCGCAGAAACTCTTTTTCCTCCAATTCCCGGAGACATTATCTTCATAGTTATGTCTGGATGGGCAGTTTCTGGTGGCTTAACTATAATTATGACAACTATATACGGAGTAACAGGATGTTTTCTGGCCAGCTGTGTTCTGTTTTACGTCGGACACAAACCCGGGAGACAATTCGTTGAAGGCTGGCTTAAGCGGAAGGTTGAACCGGAAAGGGTCGACCGTGCGAAATCCCTGATCGCAGATCGCGGACCTTTAATTCTTGCCGTAAGCCGGTTCATTCCGGGCGTAAGGTCCCTGCTCGTTTTCATGGCAGGATCTTCGGGCATGAAGTTTACTCTGGCCGCAATTCCTTTAGCTTTCAGCGCAGCAGCATGGTACCTTCTGCTCTCCATCGCCGGTTCAATTTTCAGAAGCAATATACAGGCCGCAGAGGGATTCATGAAGCATTTCGAGATCTGGCTCTGGATCATTCTGGCCGTTGTCTTTCTCGTTTTCCTCGTTAAGAGAATCCGCATTAGGAAGGCGAGGAGATGAGGATACTTTTCGCCGCCTCCGAGGCTTACCCTTTCGCCAGTACAGGGGGATTGGCCGGTGTAACAGGTTCCCTTCCCAAAGCCCTTGAGGAGGCCGGGCATGATGTCAGCATAATCATGCCTCTGTATCGTGATATTGAAAAAATCAAGGATATCAGATGGGTCAGCGGAGATTTATCAACTTCAGCTGGAGAGAAATTCGGCCTTGCCGAATCGGTCATTCCCGGATCAAATATCCCTGCCTATTTTGTGAGCAAGGATGAATACTTTCACAGACCAGGGATATACGGACCCGATAATTCCAGTGCCTTCAAAGATAATGCGGTACGATTCTCCTTCTTTTGCAGAGCGGTAGTGGCCTTCAATGAAAACCTTGAAGAACCGCCAGATATAATCCATTGTCACGACTGGCAGACGGGGCTTATTCCCGCATACTTGAGGAACAGCATAAGGCCTGCAGTCGTTTTTACGATTCATAACATGCATTTTCAGGGGAACTTTCCGCCGGAGGAATACGGATCTACTTATCTTCCCCGCTCGCTGTTCACTATGACCGGTCTGGAATTTTACGGAACGTTCAGTTTTCTCAAATCTGGAATCGTCTACTCCGATCAGATTACTACAGTAAGCAGAACCTATGTGGAAGAGATACAGAAACCCGAGTTCGGCTTCAGTCTTGATGGTCTGCTGCGCGAACGTTCGTCTCATCTTACCGGGATACTGAATGGTATTGATTATGATGCCTGGAATCCGGAAACTGACGGGACACTGACTGCCTCGTACAGCGCCGATTCTATCGCACCTCGAAGAAAATGCAGAAGAGCGCTGCTGAAGACTCATGGTCTCAGTCAGGGTAACAGAGAACTAACCGCTGGAGTTGTATCAAGGCTTACAGCGCAGAAGGGGCTTGATCTTCTGTTTCCTGTAATGGACAGATTGGCAGAGAGGGGCGTCAGGTTCGTAATTCTGGGAACCGGTGACGAGTATTATATGGAAAGGCTTTCGGAACTGGCCGGGGAACATCCCGGCAGTGTATCGGTAAATCTGAAGTACGATGAAATTATGGCAAGACGGATATTTGCCGGCTGCGATATCATTATGATGCCGAGTAGATTCGAACCCTGCGGTCTTGCACAGATGATGGGAATGCGGTACGGCGCTCTTCCTCTCGTGAACAGCACAGGAGGGCTCGCGGATACGGTTATCGATGAAAAGGACGGCGGTTTCGGGTTCGTGATGAACAGCGCCGACCCGGAAGAATTGTACGAATGCATCATTCGAGCAGAGGACTTATTCAGCCAGAGAAACAGATGGACATCGCTTGTAAAAAAAGCCATGAAGCAGGACAATTCATGGAAGAGCAGAGTAGCACTTTTCGAGGATGTATATTCCAGAGCAGTTAATACCAGAAGGGCCAGATGAGAATTCCCGAGAATACAATAGAATCGCTGTTTGCCGTATTCACTCAATTTTGGAGAACGGACAGAGCGTATTCCCTTCTTCTGAACATGAGGAGTGCGGGAATGGTGATGATAGCGGCGGTGATAGTGATTTCCGTGGCTGGATATGTACCTGCCATGCTGATCAACTGGGTCGAGGTTGAAGATGTATGGAGAAGCGAAAGATTACCAGAGCTCATGGATGAAGGGCTCACCTCTACGGAGGCTGACAGCGTGTTCTCAGGTGAGCTTTTCGAGATGAAACACATGGCCGGGAATCTTCCAATGGCCCGGTTGGTGGAAAGAAGCATAATAGCTCTGCTCGCGGCTCTGGCCGGATTCGGTATAGTATTCGCTGTGGAAGGCAGGAAAGTAGGCAGGATTACTGATTACATTACATCTTCAATTCTTTCCCAGTCCGCCTACATGCTTACAGGTGTACTTCTTGTTATTCTGGTTTCAGTACTTAATGTGCCGCCTTCTGTCAGGCTTAACCTGTCTGTGTTTGTACCTGTTGATGTGATTGATCCGTCAAGGATTCATGTGTTTATCTATAGATTTCTGGAGAGTGTGGACATTCCTTCCATTGCCGCGCTGGTTCTATGGGGAAGAGGTCTCGCTGTTATGATGCAGCGCAGCCGTTCCTGGGGGATACGTCTTTGCTTTTCAATATATGTTATCGGTATTCTGCTTATCTCTCTGCCGGTGATGTTCGCACCGGAAGCATAACGGAAACGGAGCGTTAGAGAATGACAAAAACCGCCTTTCTTCTGCCTTTGGTTGTTTCAGTCCTTTTTGCACAGACCGATTCCCTCCCTCTTGATCTTTCGGGATGGGTAAGGGTGGCAATGGAGAACTCGCCGAGTATTTTGATCTCATCCGCCGATCTGATGTCAAGTTCCGCATCGTTGACGTCCTCGGAATCCTTTCTCTGGCCCAGGCTGAGTTTCAGTTCGTCCGCTGGTCATTCATGGAGCTCTATTCCCGATGTGTCAGGCGGTTATACGGATACTGACAATGCATCATGGTCAATGTCCGCCAGTATCTCACAGGAAATACTGGCATCCGGCGGAAGCAGCTGGCTGCGTTTATCCGGGAGCAGACATTCACTTGTCGCTTCGGGGTTCGATATGGATCAGGCCAGGCTCGATCTAACCATGGATGTCATTGAGGCATATTATGGAGTGATAGAGAATGTGCAGCTGCTGATCTCACAGAGGAGAGCCCTGGACAGAAGTACTGAACAGCTCAGGAGAACAGAGGCTCTCTACGAGATAGGAGGGGCAACGAACCTTGAACTGATACAGGCTGAAGTGCAGCAGAGTACAGACAACCTGGCGCTGCTCCGGAGAGAGCAGGCTGTGTCCAATTCCTACACCACTCTCTATCAGACGGCAGGGGTGATTGGTGCGGAGTATACGGTAAACACAAATGCCGTGCTGCAGCCTGTTTCAGTCCCCACGGCGATGAATTACAGCCTGGATATGTCAGCTAACAATACGATCGCATCCTCATTTGAGAGAACCACGGCGGCGGAGTTTACCTACGAAGCGAGCAAGCGCTCGTACTGGCCATCGCTCAATGCGGCGGGGAGCTGGAACTGGAGTAATGATGAACTTGATTTCGAGGATTTCTCCAACAGAGACAGCTGGCAGGCCTCCATTACACTCAGCTGGACTCTCTTTGACGGGTTCAGCCGCGAAAGCATCATTCAATCCTCAAGGGCTTCAGTATTGAGACAACAGGCTTCGCATGAAGCCCTCTCGAACTCTATAATGAGCTTGATACTGACTGCCCATAACAACCTCATCAGTTCTATCCGGAGCTGGGAACTTTCCCTTGAGGTTCTGAATCATGCTAACGAGAAACTCAGGCTTTCAATGATGAGTTACGACCTGGGAAGCATTTCTCTTCTTGATCTGCTTGATGCGCAGTCGAACGTAACGCAGGCCGAGGCATCAGTTGAATCTTCCAGGACATCATGCCTGATTGCTGAAGCGAGATTGCTGGTTTTACTCGGGCGGACACCCAGAATTGGAGAATAGGTAAAAACGCGGGGGTTGCGTTTACCTCATATTGTTATATAGAATTTCGATGGTTGTTTCTGCTTTTGTTAGGAGGATTGAATGGGGAGATTAGCTTTTCTGTTTCCCGGACAGGCATCACAGAGTGTAGGCATGGATAAATTTCTCCGAAACTATCCGGATGCTGTGGATTTTCTTGACAGGATCGATGAAATGACCGGTGTTCATAAATTAAGCGAAATCATTACCAATGGACCGGCAGAGACCCTGACCAGAACTGATAATGTACAGCCCGCTATCACCATGATCAGTATAGCCACCATGAATGTTCTGGTAGCCGCAGGAGTAAAACCTGAGGGTACAGCCGGACATAGCCTCGGTGAGTATGCCGCACTGGTTACCGCGGGCATTCTACTGCCGGGAATAGCCGCAAAGCTTACCCGTATCCGCGGTGAACTCATGCAGGAATGCGCGGACAGGCATCCCGGTGGAATGCTTGCCCTTATAGGTATAGACCTTGAAGATGCCAGGAAATGCGTTGAAGAAGCATCCGCCATTGGTCCCGTGGGAATAGCCAACGTAAATTCGGATGGTCAGGTTGTTATTTCCGGAGCGAGGGATGCTCTGAAAAAGGCTGGAGAGCTGTGCAAAAAAACGGGTGCCAGAAAGATAATACCCCTGCAGGTTTCCGGGGCATGGCATTCACCTCTTATGAAGGATGCAGCCAAGGGTCTTGAAAGTGCGCTGGATGATGCGGGTTTTTACGAACCTGAAATCCCCGTAGTTGCAAATGTCACTGCCGATCTCATCCGAAGCGGTGATGAAGCGAAAAGACTGCTGAAGGAACAGGTTATGTCACCCGTTCTCTGGGCCGATTCTATAAAGAAGCTTCAGAGAAGCGGATTTGATACATTCATTGAAGTCGGCCCAGGCAGAG